>VBHW01000228.1 GCA_005881055.1 Chloroflexota bacterium | reverse complement strand
GCGGCCATGCTCGCTCCGAGGACGAGAAGCCCCGTGGCGACCGGAAGGACGCGAGACGAGACAGAGCGGCGCAGGGGCTGGCTCATGGCTGGGCTCCTCCCGTCCGAGCGTGACGTACCCGGTCCTTCCGCAGCGACGTTGGGCGCGCCGTGCTTCTTCGGGCGGCATCGTACCCCGATCGACCCGAGTACGAGCACCGTAAGTCGGCCAGGCCCTACCAGACGTCGCCGGGGCGCCACTCGCAGCTGATCGGCGCAGCGAAGTCCATCGGCGGGGACGCACGCGTCGGCAGCACGAGGATGAACCCGTCCTCATCGGGGGTCGGAAGCGCGCCGCGTGCGGTGCGGACGAACGAGGGACCCGCCCAGGTCCGCCATCCAAGCCTCTCGTAGAAGCGGTGGCTGCCGGTCCCCAGGGCGCCGAGCTCGAACCGCTCGCGCACGTCGTCTGTGACGTGCCTCATGAGGAGCGTGCCGAGCCCCCTGCCCTGCCAGGCCGGCTCGACGGCCACGGCCTCCACGTACCCGGTCCGCAGCGGCCGATCGCCGACGTGGAGCTCGCGCTCGACCACGGAGGCGTGCCCGACGATCCGCCCTTCGAGATCGAGGACGAAGTGCACGCCCCCGAGCCCGTGTTGCCAGTCCTCCTCGGTGAAGCCCTCGTCCCCCTCCGGGAACGCCGCCCACAGGATCCGTCGGATCGCCCGGATCTCGGCGTGGCCCAGCTCCCCGGAAAGGACGCGGCGTACCCTCGTGACCGCTGCCAGGTCCTTGCGAGTGCTCATCGCCCGAGTCTACGTGGGCGTTTGACAGCCGCGGCGCGATGGGGTTCAATGCCTCCATCACTCCATAACTACGTGGTTATGAATGCCCTCTGACCAGTTGAGCACCGTATTCGGAGCACTTGCCGATCCGACACGCCGCGCGATCCTCGCCCGCCTCATGGAGGGCGACCTCACCGTCGGCGAGCTGCGGAGCCCGTTCGCGGTCTCCCAGCCGGCGATCTCCCGTCACCTCAAGGTGCTGGAGGGAGCCGGGCTCATCTCACGCACGAAGCGGGCCACGGCCCGCCTCAGCCACCTGGAGGCCGCGCCGCTGATGGAGGCGACGGCGTGGCTCGCTCGCTACCGCGAGTACTGGGACGAGAGCTTCGAGCGCCTCGACGAGTTGCTCGCCACGCTCCAGCGACGCCCCGGCCAATGACGAGCCGATACGACTGAAGGAGGATTCCATGCCCGAGCTCTCGATCACCGCCCCGCAGGACGTCCCGTTCATCGACATCAGCCGCGAGTTCGACGCGCCGCGCGATCTCGTCTACCGCGCGTACATCGATCCGGAGCTGCTGGCTCAGTGGCTGGGTCCCCGCCGGCTCGAGATGCGGGTCGACCGCTGGGATCCCGTCGACGGTGGAGCGTGGCGGTACGTCCACGTCGAGAAGGACGGCACCGAATACGGCTTCCACGGCGTGTTCCACGGCAAGCCGTCGCCCGACGGCATCGTCCAGACGTTCGAGTTCGAAGGCGCCCCGGGCCACGTCTCGCTCGACTCGCTCCTGCTCGAGGAGCGCGATGGCAAGACCGTGATCCACACGCATTCGGTCTACCAGTCGGTCGAGGCGCGGGATGCGATGGTCCAGGCCGGGATGGCCGACGGCCTGCGCGAGGGCTTCGATCGCCTCGAGGAGCTCCTCGGCCGCCTCGTCCCGGTCGGCTGACGTGGACGTGGGAGGAGGAGCGGCCGTGGACCTGAAGCTGGAGCTCGTGCCGGTCCCGACGACGGACGTCGATCGGGCGAAGGCGTTCTACGAGCGCGCCGGGTTCGTCTGCGACGTCGATACGGGCCTGCGCAACGGGATGCGCGTGGTCCAGCTGACGCCGCCGGGCTCGGCCTGCTCGATCTGCATCGGCATCGGGATCGTGAACACGCCGCCCGGCTCGGTCCAGGGCCTCCAGCTCGTCGTCGGCGACATCGAGGCGGCGCGGGGCTGGCTGATCGATCGAGGCGTCGAGGTCGCGCCCGTTCGGCACCTCGACGAGACCGGGACGTGGGTGGACGGCAGGGGTGGCCCCTGGAACTCGTTCGCCACGTTCGACGACCCGGACGGCAACGGCTGGGTCCTCCAGGAGAAGCCCGCCGACGCGTGAGACGCCCGGTCACGCGTGAGACGCCCGCTCACGCGTGATTGTCGGGTCGCAGCAATGCTCTCACGCGGCCCTCTTGAGGCCGAGCGCGCCCCGTGCGTGGCACCCTTCGCCGGTCTCGATTGGAGGGACGTGCATGAGCATTCTTGCGTGGATCGTCGTCGGCCTGATTGCCGGCGTCCTTGCCCACATGATCGCCGGCGGACGTGCCGGGATCCTCGGTGGGGATCCTCGGTGCGATCGTGGCCGGATTCCTCGCTCCGCGGCTGGGTATCGCCCATCCCTCAGGGATCAACTTCGAGACGATCGCCGTCGCCACGCTCGGCGCGGTCCTCGTGCTCGTCATCTGGCACCTCATCGCCGCCCCGCGGCGGTGGGGCGTGCGCTCTCGCTATTAGGCAGACACGGGTACGAGAATCGAAGGGCGTCGCGTCGATGGACGCGGCGCCCGTTCGCTGCCGGTCGTTCGCTGCCGGTCGTCAGTTGCCGCGCGTGTACCAGGTGTCTCCGCAGCAGTAGAGGGACGATCCGTCCGCCTCGCCCCAGATGACGTGGTTGATGCCGGTCGCGCTAACGGCTAGCCCGAGGTAGTCGCCGTCCGGGAACGTGTATCCGGCCGGCGTCTTGTACGGCGCGCCGGATCCGAGGTTAGACAGGCGGACCTGGCTGCCCCACGTCCTCCCGCCGTTCGTGCTGCGCGCGTACCACGTATTGAAGCGGCCGGTCCTGTCGTCCTGCCACACCAACCGGAAGTCGCCCGCCGCCGGACCGTGGTCGATCTGCGGGAACGAGCTGTCGCCCTGCGCGTTGATGACGACCGGCGCGCTCCAGTTCGAGCCGTCATTGGACGCCTGGACGCGGATGGCTTTCGGGGCGTTGTCCACGCTCGACGACGTGTAGGCGACGACGATGTGCCCCGCCGAGTCGACGGCGACCGCCGGCGTCCCGGCGTAGTAATCCGGGTAGCAGCCGGGGACCGGGCATGGCGGGGACGCCGCGGCCGTGGCGAACGCGTGCAGCGTCGGGTTGGCGCAGGACTGTGAGCCTGACGGCGAGCAGTGGAGGGTCGCGATGATGCTCGGTCCGTCGAGCTCGTGGCCATGGCCGCTCAGGCTCGTCTCGCCATTGAGCGCGAAGAAGACGTCACCGTTCGGGGCTATCGCGCCGCTGTCCGCATACCACCAGACATGGTCGGCGTTGACCTTCTGCGGAGGGAGGAACGTCGCTCCGAAGTCGTGTGAGGCCACGACCATGTTGTCGAACTTGTCGTTGAACGCGACGTACACGTCCCGCCCCGATGGTGAGATGACGAGGATCGGCTTGTCCATGTAGTCGAGGCCGCCGTTCATCGTGATCGGGTCGCTCCACGTCCCTCCCCTGTCGTGCGAGATGAACAGCTGGACGCCCGGCTTGAACTGGTTCAGGAAGGCGGCATACACCGTTCCGCACCCACATGCGGTGTTCGTGTCGGCGGAGACGCGGATCTGGGGATCGAACTGCCAGCCGATCCCCTTGCACGCGACGCCGCACACGAACGTCTCGGGACCGTACGTCGCCCCTCCGTCGACCGAGCGGCGCGTCCCCGGGCAGTTGTTGCAGGCCGAGGCGTTGATGCCCGTGATCAGCTGGTAGACGAGGTTCGGGTGGTTCGGATCCACCGCGACGGTGGGCTCCCAGTTGCCCTGGCGGCGGGGGTTGATGTCGAGACCGGCCGCGCGTTCCGATTCGAAGGCAGCCTGCGCCGGCCGGGCGGCGAGCGCGGGACCCGCGGCGAGCCTGGGGACGAGGAGCGCGGCAAGAGTCACGAGCGTGAGGGCTCGAGTGCGCATGGCGAGTCTCCCTTCCGACCTGTCCGTCACCGGCGTCGCGGGGCAGGATCACCATTCTGGCTGGCCCATGGTCCAGCGCAACGTTGGTCCGCCCGCCGCGACTCGCTTGGGCTCCTCTGATCTGCTTGTGCCACGTGCGATGATCCGGGCGTGATCGAGTACGGCAACGGAGTCGGACAGGCGACCGGTCAGGCCGGCGGGAGCAACGGAGGCCAGCTCGACTGGGGCGCCTCGATCGGCCAGTTCCTCAACGACTCCGCGCACACGGTCTCGACGTTGCCGCCTCTGACGCTCGCGGTGATCGTCGTGGTCCTCGTCCTCGGGCTCATCGCGCTCCGCCGCGTGTTCTGAGCGGCGCCGTCCGCGATCGCCACCTCCGGCGTGTGCCATATGACGCGCTGGCTGACGTTAGTCGGGGCGGTGTCACGGCGTCACGCTCGCTCCGGGTGCAAGATTCCAGCCACAGACGCAGCTGGGCCTGAAACGCCCGATTTCGCCGGTTAACGCCAGCCGCGGCGACATCTGGCGAGGATTCGAGGCGATTCGCCGGTCAACGCCAGCCACGGCGGCATTTGGCGCCGCCACCCCTGGACGCGACCACGCGCCCGCGCGACCGAGCGCCGAGCTACTCGGGCCGGTACGGCGCCTCGTCGTCGATGTTCCCCACGAACTGCGGCAGCCGGCGGTGGCCGAGACCCTGGCGGATCGCCATGTTCTCGCTCGTGTGGTACCAGTAGTGGTAGATCACGCGCTGGAGCAGGTTTCCGAACGTCCGCCCGAACGTCCGCGCAAGCGGTCGGCCCTGCCGGATCGGGTGCTCCTGCAGGGTCGCCGACGTCAGCGTGCCGAGCCATGGATCCGCCACCGCGGTGATCGACCGCCAGGCGTCGAGCACCTCGCGCAACTCCGGCGTGCTCGCCGGGCCGCCTGAGTGGAACCGCTCACGGATGTCCGGCCGAGGCGTGCTCCCCTGCCCCTTTGTCAGGAAATACTCCTGCTCCTGCCAGGCGAGGTGCCCGACGTTCCAGCTGATGCAGTTCATTGGCTCGATACGCCGCCGGG
>VBHW01000221.1 GCA_005881055.1 Chloroflexota bacterium | reverse complement strand
GATCCGGCCTCCGACCGCCACGCCGATGAGGGCGAGGCCGCCGAGGAGGCCGGCGAGGACCTCCGTGGTACGCGGCGGGGCGGCGACTCTCGCGGGCTCGCGTCTTGACGCCATGACGAGCGCCATCAGGCCGGCGCCGAACGCGAAGCCGATCGGCAGCGCGCCGGCGACCCCACCGACCGTCGCTCCCCACCGTGCCACGACGAGGCCGCCAAGACCGGCGCCGAGCAGCGCCGCGTCGACCGCGTCGCCACCGATCACTTGGGCGCTGCTGGCGGACTTGCCCTCGCCGAGGGTTCGGCGTGGCGTGGCGGCGATCACCGTGGGAGCGGGACGAACGCGATCGAGCCCGTAGCCAGGACCGGTGGCCAGACGGTGACGCTCTGGCCGACTCCCTGCCACTGCCAGATGACCGCCGAGGATCGCTCGTTCTGCCCGAGCCGGGTCGGGTCGGTCGAGAAACGGAG
>VBHW01000220.1 GCA_005881055.1 Chloroflexota bacterium | reverse complement strand
GCCGGTCCGGGATCGCCAGGCAGTCGCGAACCGGTCGTAGACAGCCCGCGCCGACGGAGCGAGTGCCGCCGGGTTGAAGAAGCTCGGCGGCCGATCGGACGCGAACACCCCGACGGCGTCGGGGCCTAGATCGGCCCCGAAGTCGGGGATGCACTGGGCCATCGTCGAGCCGATGAGCGCCCCGACCCGGACGTTCGCGGCGAGCATCGCGCGGCGGAAATGCTCCCCGTCGACGACGTGCGACGCGAGAACGACGATGTCCGGCCGGCTCGCCACGAGGCGGCCCATGACGGCCGGCCAGTCGGGTCGCGCCAGCTCATAGCCGATCCGCTCGATCGTCGTGACGCCCCGTGAACGGAGCGTGGCGTCGACGGCGCCGGCTACCGAGGCCGCGTAGTCGTCGTCGACCGCGACGATCGTCACGCGAAGGTCCGCGCTGGCCTTCCCGAGGCGCGGCGCAAGCTCGTCGACCGCGAACGTCGCCGAGTTCGAGCCGAGTCGTGCCCCGTCCGCCCCGACACGGAATACGCGTGGGAGGCCGCGGCCGGTCAGCTGGTCCGCGACCGCGCCCGACTCCCAGTAGACGAGGCCTGCCCGGTCCGTCGCCGCGCTGACGTCCATGGAGAGACTCGACGCGTACGCCCCGATGACAGCCACCGCGCCGGCGGATCGCAGCGAGTCCACCGTCGCCGCCGCGTTCGCGCGATCTGCCAGGTCATGGACGTCGACCTCGATCGGCCGGCCGGCCACCCCGCCGTCGACGTTGACGAGATCGGCCGCGATGGCGACGCCGAGCCGCTCCTCCCCGGCGAGGTTCGCCGTTGAGCCGGACAATGGGAGCACGGCCCCGATCCGGATCGGCCCCCCGGCATCTCGCGGGGTCGATCCACCGCAGGATGCTGTCACCAGCGTTGCGCCGATGACGATCGTCCACAAGAATCGGGCAGAGCCGCCGCGCCGCGCTGTGGTCATCGGGGTCATCGGGTTTTGCCTCCGGCCGACTCCCGGCCCTCGATCGCTCATTCCGGTCATCGGACTCGGGTCAACGGACGGTGAAGAAGACCTCGGGCGACCAGACCCGAGGGTTGAAGGGCGCGTGGTCCGCCGCGACGAACTCGGCCTTGATGACATACGTCCCCGTATGGACCGTGATGTCCTGCTCGAGGCCGTAGTTCATCGAATAGAGCTGATTGTCGACGTACAGGTGGACGTGGCCCTGGTCCGGCCGGATGTTCGTGGTCGTGGCGCTGACGATCTGGGCTCCCTGCAGGCTCATGACGATGTGGGCCGTCGTCCCGGTCAGGCTGGCGCCGTTCGCCGGCTGAACGATCGAGACGACCGCTGGCGACGATGGTCGCGCGCCACTGGTGGCCGGTGAGGCCGGCGACGGACTCGGGCTCGACGAGGAGCCGCCGACGCACCCGGACGCGAGGAGCGCAAGAGCCATGCACGCCCCAAGCGTGCCGGCGCGGGATCGGGGGCCACGTCTCACGGGTTGACCGTCACCTCCAGGTGCGCGTGGAGCCGGCCGCCGTCGGGCGCCGGGCCGACGACGTCGACGCCGAGCATGCCCGCCGTCAGCGTCGCGTTTGCCACGAAGTGTCCGGGCTCGAGCTGCCGGGGGTTCAGGACCGCGCCGATACCGGCAGCGGTCGTCGTCGCGATCGTCGCGGTCTGCACCGGGACCTCGGCGCCCGTGGCGTCGAAGAATGTCGCATGGAGATCGTTCTGTCCCGCCGAGCCCGGATCGAGGTACACCTGGACCGTCCGGCCCGCGTCGAGATGGACGGTCGAGATCGTCGGAGCGCCGGGGCTCGCCACGACGTCCACCGTCTGGGGCGCGACGCGCGAGGGCAGGACCAGCGGCACCTCGACGGCCGGGCCTCCCCGCGGCGTCACGACCGCGTCCACCTGCCAGATCCCATCCTGCGAGATGTTGCCCCCTGATGCGGCGAACGTCCCGCTCCCGCTCGCCCCGCTCGGCGCGAGGTCGAGCATCGACGGGCCAAGGCCCGACGTCGAGGCCAGCGTGAAGCGCAGGGTGACGCCGTCGCCGACGACCGGGGCGCCCGTGTCGAAGTCCGTGACGACCGCGGTGAAGCGGTTGAAGCCGGCCGTCCCGGGCTCGACGGCGAGTCGCACCTTGACGGTCGTGCCGAAGTCGCTGCCACTCGCGATGAGCGGCGACGCGGGGACCGGCGGCGGGCCGCTCGCAGCGGATGCCGGCGGCGCCACGTTGACGAGCACCGCCGTGAGCACGAGAACGACGCTGGCGACGCTGACCTCGACCGAGCCCACGCGCCGAAGTCCGGTGAGGTTTCGGGCGGCGGCCGGCACCGTGATGAAGTGGTTCGCCGTTCCGAGCGCGGCGAGGACGACGAGGAGCGCCGCCTTGGCGATGACGAGGCGGCCGAAGTCCGTGCCGAACAATGCGTCCCAGGTGCCGATCTCGACGATGGCGCGGATGACGCCCGTGACCGCCACGGCCGCGAGGGCGAACCCGGCCCACCGCGAGAACCTCCGGGCGGCCCGGGCCCGATCCTCCGAAGTCGACCCGCGGAGCGTGAGGAGCAGCGCGCCAAG
>VBHW01000219.1 GCA_005881055.1 Chloroflexota bacterium | reverse complement strand
CGGGCCGAGTCCACCGCCGAGAGCCCCAAGCCGCTGGAGTCGGAGCGCTGGGCGGGCGCGGTCGATGCGGTCGGTGGGGCGACGCTGCCATACGTGTTGCGGACGCTGCGGCGCGGTGCCGCTGTCGCGGCCAGCGGCAATGCCGGTGGGCCCACGCTCGCCACGACCGTCCTGCCGTTCATCCTGCGCGGAGTGGCGCTGCTCGGAATGGACTCCGCCTACCAGCCGATCGCCGAGCGGCGACGGCTCTGGGACCGGCTGGCAACCGACCTCCGGCCGCGAGCGCTCGCCGAGTGGGTCACGGAGGTGACGCTCGACACGCTCGAGCCGGCGCTCGACGCCATCCTCGCGGGCGAGGCCCGCGGCCGATGGATCGTCCGGATCGGCTGAGGGCCAGGCTCCTCAGCCAGCCACATTGGCGCCAGGTCCCACCGGAGAAACTCCTTCGATCACGTAGTTCGTAATTGAACGATTTCTCCCGAGGCGGTCCTTCGACCCGTGGGTGGGCGCGGCGCCTCAGCCGAAGTCGCCCCGCGCCTGGGCCGCCGCCCGCTCGATCGGGCCGCGCGAGGCCTCTTCGCCGAACGGGCCGCTGCGCGCCGCATCGACGAGCGTCATGTCGCGCACCGCCACCAGGCGACCGAGGTCCGCGACGAGTCGGAGCGCGCCGGCCTGGCGCTCGGCGAACCCGCGGTCGCCCACGTCGCCGTGTCCGGGCGCAACGGGTCCGCTCGCGATCGCGACGATCGCGTCGGCCGTGGCCGGCCAGTCGAGCGGGAAGCTGTCCCCGAAGTAGGGCGGCGCGCCGTTCTCGAGGAGGTCGCCGACGAACAGAGCGCCGACGTCGGGCACGACCACGACGACGTCGTTGTCGGTATGGCCTCGGCCGAGGTGACGGAGCTCGACCAGGCGCTCGCCGAGGTCGATCGAGGCCGCGTCGGTGAGCAGGTGCCGTGGTGGAGTCGGCACGACCTCATGGACGTCGTCGGCCATCTCCGGGAAGTCGCCGATGACGCGCTCCTGCTCGGGCTCGAACGTCGACAGCAGCGCCGGCGGGCATCGCTCGTGCCCCCAGAGCTCGGCGTTTGCAAAGACCGCGTTGCCCCACGAGTGGTCCCAGTGGAAGTGCGTGTTGACGACCCAGCGGACCGGGCGGGACAGCTCTGCTGCGTCGGCCTGCAGCTCCCTGCCGAGCCGATGCGAGCCGCGCGTGTCGACGATGAGCAGGCCGTCGTCGCCGGCCACCGCACCGATCGTCTGGTCGAGCATCTCGTAGCGCCGTACCCAGACGCGATCGCCGATCTCCTGCCAGACGCCCATGGCGAAATCGTAGCGAGCGCCGCCCCGCCGCGAAGGCGTCGACATGCTCCGCTAGAGTGGCCCCGGAGGAGGCCGGACGATGTCGTCGACGACCCAGACGATCACGGGACGGGCGAACCGTCCCGACCTGCTCGTCCGCCACTGGGAGCCTGTGGGCGAGCCATGGGCGAGCCTCCTCATCGTTCACGGGCTCGGCGAGCACAGCGGCCGGTACGAGCACGTCGGCGAGGCGCTCGCCAACGCCGGGATCGACGCCCACGGGTACGACCAGGGCGGTTTCGGCGGCTCGGGTGGGCGGCGCGCCCACACCGATGCGTGGTCCGACACCGAGGATGACCTCGAGGAAAGGCTGCGCGCCGTCCGCGACACCGCGAACGGCCGTCCGGTCGCGCTCTACGGCCACTCGCTCGGAGGGCTGATCGCGCTCGCGTACACGCTCGGCGAGCGGCCCGGGCCCGACCTGCTCATCCTGTCGGCCCCGGGGCTCGAGGATCGCCTGCCCGGCTGGAAGAAACGCCTCGCGGCCGTGCTCGACCGCGCGACGCCGACGCTCCGCGTCCCGAACGGCATCGCGCGCGACCAGCTCGTGCGCACCCCGCGGCCGGGGTTCGTGTACACGGAGGACCCGCTCGTGGAGGCCGCGTCGACCGTCCACTTCGGCGCGCTCGGGTTCGCGACCCAGGGACGGACACGCGAACTGGTCGAGTCTCTCGATCGCCTGCCCACGCCGACCCTCGTCCTCCACGGCGGCGACGACCCGATCGTGCCGCCGTCCGCGAGCGCCCGCCTCGAGCGGTTCGACGGCGTCACACGCATCGTCTTCCCGGGATACCGCCACGAGGTCCACAACGAAGCCGGGTCGCCGGTCGTCGACGCGATCGTCGGCTGGATGCGCGGCCAGGTCGCGGGACGAGGCTGACCGGGCGAACGCGGGACCGATGCTAGAATCGCCGCACAACTGAAGATGCCTCCGGGGAGCGCCGCGAGCGCTGAGAGTGTGGCCCGACCACAGACCCGCCGAACCTGATCTGGCTCGTACCAGCGAAGGAAGCAGGCCCACCGCCGCACGCCGTCACTCCTCGGAGCGACGGCGTTCTTCGTCGTCGCGCTCTTCCCTCGACGAAGGAGTGCAGGACCAATGGCCAACTTCTCGGCCAACGCATCGTCCGCCGCCGGCGGGCTCGTCGCTCCCGCGGCCGAGAGCCGCTGGAGGACGCGCGACATCGTCGTCGCCGCCGTGATCGGCGTGGCGTTCGGCGTCGTGTTCTGGGCCTGGGGCCTGGCCTGGGCGGGCTTCGAGCCGCTCAACGGGATCTTCCCGGTCGCGCGCGACCTCCTGTATGCGGTCTGGCTCGTGCCGGCCGTGCTCGCCCCGCTCATCGTCCGGAAGCCGGGCGCAGCCCTGTTCGCGGAGATGGTCGCGGCAGGCGTGTCGGCACTCATCGGGAGCCAATGGGGCGTGGACACGCTCCTGTCCGGGTTCGTCCAGGGCGCCGCGGCAGAGCTCGTGTTCGCCTTCACGCTGTATCGAACCTGGACGCTCCCGGTCCTGGTCCTCGCGTCGGTCGCGAGCGCGGCGGCAGCCTGGATCCATGACTGGGCGCTCTACTACTCCGACGTGAGCCTCCAGATCCAGCTCGCCCGAGGCGTCGTCATGGCGATCTCGGCGGTGGTCATCGTCGCGTTCGGATCGCTCGCGCTCGAGCGGTCGCTGCGGCGCGCGGGCGTGCTCGAAGGGTTCCCCGGCTGAGGGCTCTGCCTGGGGGCGCCGCTGCGGGTCGGGGAGGTCATCCCGCGTCTGCAGCAGGTCGTCCGGTGTTTCAGGCAGGCCGTCCCGGGGCGATCCGGGCGACCGGGGTCAGCTTCAGGTATGCAACGCGGCCCGA
>VBHW01000218.1 GCA_005881055.1 Chloroflexota bacterium | reverse complement strand
CTCACATACACGGTCCTCTCCAAGCGCGTCCTCCTGCGGCTCGTCACCGAGGGCCACGTGCGCGGCTGGGACGATCCCAGGATGCCGACGATCTCCGGCCTGCGCCGGCGCGGCTTCCCGGCCGAGGGCATCCGCGACTTCGCGGACGTGATCGGCGTGTCCAAGAACGACAGCGTCGTGGAGATCGAGGCGCTCGAGCACGCCGTGCGCGACGTCCTCAACCGGACCGCGCCCCGCCGCTTCGCGGTCCTCGACCCGCTCCAGGTCGTCATCGACAACTACCCCGAGGGCCAGGTCGAGGAGATGGACGTCGCCAACAATCCGGAGGACCCGGGCGCCGGGACGCGCGCCGTGCCCTTTGCGCGCGAGCTGTGGATCGAGCGCGAGGACTTCATGGAGGATCCGCCGCCGAAGTTCTTCCGGCTCGCGCCGGGGCGCGAGGTGCGCCTGCGGTCGGCCTACTTCGTGACCTGCACGGACGTGGTACGAGACGCGTCGGGGATGATCGTGGAGCTGCGCTGCACGTATGACCCGGCCACGCGTGGCGGCGACGCACCGGACGGGCGCCGGCCGAAGGCGACCCTCCACTGGCTGTCGGCTTCTCATGCGGTCCCGGCCGAGGTGCGCCTCTACGACCACCTCTTCAGCCGGCCAGATCCGGGCGCAGACGGCGACCTCTTCGCGGACCTGAACCGTGATTCGGAGACGGTGCTCCGCGTGTGCTGGGCCGAGCCGTCAGTCGCTTCAGTGCCCGTTGGCCAGACAGTGCAGTTCGAGCGCCTCGGCTATTTCGCGCCGGACGTGGATTCGTCGCCTCAGCTGCTCGTCTTCAATCGCACGCTGACGCTCAAGGACACCTGGGCGAAGGTCCGCGCGCAGGGCTGACCTCAGTCGATTGAGGTGGCGGGGCCCCGGGGATAGACTCGCACGTGCCCACGGGGCCCGCTGGCGAGTGGCCTAACGGTAAGGCACCTGACTCTGGATCAGGGGATTGAAGGTTCGAATCCTTCCTCGCCAGCCAACCTGCAAGTCCGGGCGCAGCCAGCCTGCGTCAAGCCGCCGTCCCTATGGAGGCCTGCTTACTCGCCCGAGCTAGCTCTCGACGGCATGACGACACGAAAGACCCGTCGCCTGCCGGAAAGGCCCTTGAGGTCGTGAGTGCCGGCGTCCTCGAGCTCGAGGCCCGAGCCCTCCAGGAGGTCGCTCGTCGTCGATGAGACGAGCACCTCGTCGGGACCGGCCAACGACATCACGCGAGCGGCCGCATGGACCGCGACGCCCCGAACGTCGTCGCCGACGAACTCGACCTCGCCCGTGTGGATGCCCACGCGGATCGGTACGCCGATGTCGCGGGCCGAGCGCGTCATCGAGGCCGCGCAGCGGACGGCTTTCGTTGCGCCGTCGAATACCGCCAGGAAGCCGTCACCCGTGGTCTTCACCTCGCGACCCCGAAAGGTATTGAGGTCATCACGAAGGCGGGCGTTGTGCAGCCGCAAGAGCTCCTGCCACGCTGGGTCGCCGATGCGCTGGAGCGTGGCGGTCGAGTCCACGATATCGGTGAAGAGGACCGTCGCGAGGACCCGCTCTCCAGGACCTTCGGGCCCCACCCCGACGATCCGGGCGCTCGTCCATTCGACCGTCACCCAGGATTCGTCTCCGAGGACCCAGGCGTCATGGCCGGGCGGGATCTCGTAGATCGAGTCGGGTGGTATGTCGAGCGCCTCGCCCTCGTCGGTCACGACGTGCAGCCGACCGGAGACCGAGTGGCCCAGATGGTGAACCTGGCAGCTTCGCGTGGCCATGATCGGAGCGAGATCGGTCGACCAGCGCCAGCCCGGACCGAATTCCGAGCGAGCCACGGTCGCTTCATCGAGGCTCACAACGGCCGCACGTCCCTTCGGGATCACGCGGACCTCGTCGGGTGCGGTGAATGCCTTGTACCGGAGGCGGGGCATGGTCCCCATTATTGGGCAGGGCCTCCGGTCGCCATCGCAATCGCTCAGAGGCCGAGCTCGTCGATGGAGGCGTGCAGCTCGTCGACGCCGCGGTAGACGCGGAACGCGCCGGCCCCGAGCAGCTCGTCCTCGCCGTAGCCGCCCGTGAGGACGCCGACGCTGAGCATCCCTGCTCGGCGCGCCGCGAGGAGATCCCACACCGCATCGCCCACGACGTAACAGTCCCGGATCTCGACGCCGAGCCGTTCCTGGCAGGCGAGGAAGAGATCGGGCTCGGGCTTGGCCCGGAGGACGTCGCCGCGGTCTACGACGACCATGTCGCCGGTGACACCGAGCGCGTCCAGAGACACGTCGATCTCCGGTCGGCGGCCGGACGTCGCGATCCCGTGCCGGATGCCCTCGGCGCGCAGGAACGCCAGAAGGTCGACGGCGCCGGGCAGCGGGCGACGTTCGGGCAGCAGCTTCCGGAAGAGGGCGCCGTGGCGCTGCTGGATGGACTCGGCCTCGGCGTCGCTCAGCGGACGGCCGGCCTCGCGCGCGACTGCGCGGGTGAACAGCCCGCCGCTCATGCCGATCCGCCGATGGATCCGCCAACCCTCGATCGGCATCCCGGCCTCGGCGAGCGCCTGCTGCCAGGCGAAGACATGGGCATAGACGGTATCGATGAGCGTGCCGTCGAGGTCGAAGATCAGGGCTCGCATCAGTCGGGCGGCGTCCAGGTCATCCCGTGACTCTATCGGTTACCCTCGGTGACGCTGAGGTCCGACGATGAGCCACGACCCCCACGCCGCCCTGCTGGAACTGCGTCATGCGGCGACGGACCGCGCCATGATCGTCGACGTCGACGAACGACGTCTCTTCGCGATCGATGGCATAGGGGAGCCGTCCGGTTCCGACTTCCGGCTCGCCGCCGACACGCTCCGCCAGGTCGCGCGGGTCCTGGCACGCAGCCTTCGACGAGACCGATTCGTGACCCCGCGCCCGGGGATCCTGGAGTGCGCCTGGTGGACGCACCCCGAGCCTCCTCCCGACGAGCTGCCCACGGTCTTCGAGGATCGATCGACGTGGCACTGGCAGCAGATGATCGAGATCCCCGACGAGGCGGATGAGGATGCGGTCGCGGCGGCGATCGACGAGGTGAGGCGTGGCGGCGGACGATCCCGGCCGCTCGTCCGGATGATCCGGCTCACCGAGGGTCGCGCGGCCCAGATCCTGCACGTTGGCGGCTCGGCGGACCTGGCGAGCTCGCTTCGGAAGCTCATCGCGGCCGTCGCCGCTGCCGGCCTCCACCCCCACGGGCATATCCACGAGCTGCGGATCGCCGACGAGTCCGACGTCCCAATCGGGCGAGCGAGGTCGATCCTGCGGATCCCGGTCGAGAACCTCTGACGTAAAGCGGAAGGCCGCTCAGGCAGGCCGGATCGCGCGCTCGAGCTCGTCCACAAGGATGTCGACGTCGGCGGGCCGAGCCCGGTGCGAGGTGATGCACGCACGCAGCGCGACG
>VBHW01000241.1:543-3907 GCA_005881055.1 Chloroflexota bacterium | reverse complement strand
CTGTCCGAGGCCGAGGATGCCGCGCAGGAGGCGGCGCTGCGGGCATGGCGGGCCCGTGCGCAGTTCCGCGGCCAGGCGTCCTTGCGGACGTGGCTCCACCGGATCGCCGCGCGCGTCTGCCTCGACCAGGTGCGTCGGAAGAAGGGACGCGTCCTGCCGATGACCTACCGACCTCCCGCCACGACGGTCGGTCCGCCGGAGCCGCCGCCGACCGACGTCGCCTGGCTCGAGCCGATCCCCGACGAGTTCATCGTCGGCACCGGGCTCGATCCGGCCGCCCGGTACGACCTCCGCGAGCGCGTGTCGCTCGCGTTCATCGCCGCGCTCCAGGTGCTGCCGCCCCGCCAGCGTGCGGTCCTCCTGATGCGGGACGTCCTGGGGTGGACGGCCGCCGAGACCGCCGAGGCCCTCGACATGTCGGTGCCCGCGGCGAACAGCGCACTCCACCGCGCCCGGATGTCGCTGCGTGAGACCCACCACCGCACCGGTCGGGAGGCGGTCGCGAGCGCCCCGCCGGACGATCCCGCCGCCCGGCGGCTTCTCGACGCGTACGTCCGCGCCTGGCAGGCGGACGATGTGCCCGGCCTCCTCGCGACGATGCGCGAGGACGTGCGCCTCGCGATGCCGCCAACGCCGACGTGGTACGAGGGCAAGGCGATCGTGGCCGAAGTCCTCCGCCAATGGGTGTTCGACGCGCTGCGCCCGGCCGGCGGCTACCGCGTCCGGGCGACGGCCGCCAACGGCCAGCCGGCCGCGGTGTTCGGCCCAGCCGACGCCGGGGCTCCTCCGACCGCCGTCCAGGTCCTCGAGCTCGACGGTGGCGCCGTGCGCGCGATCACGGTCTTCCTCGATCCGGCGATCGCCGAGCGCTTCTGAATCCGGGTCCGGCGGCCGGCAACAGGCCCATCCGAGACGGACCGTTGACGCACGCGCGGGAGAATCCGCCGGCCAATCGGTCGAGTGGGGGAGGGCAGCGAGTTGGCGCGGATCGAGATGCGCGTCTGGGGGATCATCGGCGCCGCCTTCGCGGGCCTGTTCGCCGTCTGGCTCCTCTTCTTCCCGGATCTCGTCAAGGACTTCGCGTGGGTCGTCGAACCCCGGCTCGCCCAAGTGTTCATCGGCGCGGGCTACGTGTTCCGGACCGCGTTCTTCCTCAACGTCGCGATCTGGCCGTCGTGGGAACGCTTCCGCTGGATCTTCTGGGGCAACCTGGCGTTCACCGGGACGCTCCTGCTCGCGACGTTCTGGCACGCGGACAAAATCCGCTGGGGAACGGTGATCGGGCACGCCTGGCTCATCCTCTACGTGACCGAGCCGGCCGTGATGATCTACTTCGCGATCGGGCGGCGGCTCCGGTCGGCGCCGTCGCCGAACGCGGTCCCGATGCGGCTTGGGTTCGTCCGCTACCTCATCCTCGAGGCGGCGGTGCTCGCCACGTTCGGCGCGCTCCTCGTCATCAACCCGGAGTTCGCTGGCCGGCGCTGGCCGTGGGAGCTCAACCCGCTCGACGCACGGATCATCGCGGCGTGGTTCTGGGGCTGGGCCGTGTGGACCGGCACGATGGCGTTCGCGCGCGACTGGATGGAGATCCGCGCCGCGGCCGCCCTGAACATCCTGAACGGCGTAGCCCTGCTCGCCGCGAGCCTCGCGTCGTTCCCGCTGTTCCAGTCGCCGCGGACGGGCGGCTACCTCGTGACGCTCGCCGCGATGACCGGTCTCATGGCCCTGTTCAGCTGGCGTCAGGAGCAGACGCGCGCGGCGCTCGTCGCGGTCGGGCCGGCGCCCGAGACTTCGCTCGACCCTTCGCTCGACCCCGGGCCGGGCTAGCCTCGGTCGGGCTCGCGTCCGTCGGTGTCGCCGCGACGGCGGGCCACCAACCGAGGATCGCGTCGGCTAGGTCCTCGGGGGCGTCCTCGTCGATGAACCGGCCGACGTTCGTCAGGCGCGTCAGCGTGGCGTCCGGGAACACGCCCCGCCATCGGTCGAGCACGGCATCGCCCAGCCCGGCGCTCGCGTCCGCCCAGGCCAGGAGCACCGGCTTGCCGGCGAGCCGTGGCAGGCCCTTCTCGACGGCGCGCAGGTAGGCTCGACCGGCGACGATCTCGCGCGGGAACACGCGCATCGGCCGGCGGTGGCCGGGCGGGAACGGCCCGTGGTAGGCCGCGGTCTCGGCGTCGGTCAGCCGCGCGCGAAGGAGCGAGCGGGGCAGAAAGACGCGGAGGATGAGGTTGAGCCGATCGACGAGCAGCGGTCCGAGCGGACCGCCGAAGAGCGCCGAGAACAGGCGCGTCGTCCAGCTCCGCATCGGCCATCCCCAGGTGTTGCCGAGGACGAGCGCGCGCACGATCTCCGACCGTCGCCCGGCGAGGCCGAGCCCGATCGGCCCGCCCCAGTCGTAGGCGACGATCGTCACGCTCGTCAGTCCGAGGTGGTCGACGAGGTGCTCGACGACGACCGACTGGGACGAGGGCTTGAAGTCGAAGCCGGGAGCAGCGCGCGACAGCCCGAAGCCAGGGTAGTCCGGCGCGATGCACCGGAACTGCCCGCGCAGCCGGACGATCACGTCGCGCCAGCCGAACGACCAGCTCGGGTTCCCGTTCAGGAGGAGGATCGGCGGTCCGTCGCCCTCGTCGACGTAGTGGACGAGATGGCCGTCGATCTCCGCCCACTGGTCGGCGAACGGGTAGAGATCCGACGGCAGCCAGTCAGGGCGGAACTGCTGAGTCTCGACGGGGGCGCGGCTCTCCACGGCGACAATGTACGCGCGGGGCGGGTCGCCTTCGACAATCGGCCATCTATACACGGCTGGACTACGAGACCCATATCCGGCGCGAGTCGGGCGCCTCGACGGTGGTTCGTCGCACCATTCGTGCACAGAACTGGATCTCTTGGGACGCAGAATCACTCAATCCGGTCGGAAGCGAGGCCCAAGAGTCTGCGGGTGACTATCTGGCCACGCGGGGGGCATCGCCGGCGCCTGCGGCCAGCGGTGGGAACGGCTTATTGCCAGGAAGCGTCCGCGATCCGCTCCGACCAGAGGAGGTAGCCCAGCCACAGCCAGCCCACCCCGAAGACTGCCCAAAGTCCGGCGAGCGGGGCGAGGGAGAACGGGAAGACGGCCCCGGAACCCCCGAGGAATCCCTGGCCGAGAGCGAGCCCTCCGGCAACCGCCACACCGACGGCGCCGACGAGCAGGGGGATCGAGCTCAGCCTGGGGAGGACGTTCGCCACGATGACCGACACCGCCACGAGCGCCGCCCCGGCTCCGAAGACGAGCGCACCGGGAGCCAGGCCGGCGAATGTCATCGGCCCGAACGCGAACCCGAGCAGGTCGCCGTTGATCGCCACACGGCCGATGCTGCCG
>VBHW01000241.1:0-441 GCA_005881055.1 Chloroflexota bacterium | reverse complement strand
CGGCGACCACGCCCGTCAGGTCCGCTGATAGGAGCTGGACGGCTCCGAGGGCGGCGACCCACAGGGTGCCCCCGACCAGCGCTCCGAATCCGCCCAAGCGCGTGAATCTCGACGGCCTCATGCCCTCACCTCTGGCTGCCCCCCGATCCTGTCGAGCCAAGCATCAGGGACGAGCCGCGGCCGCAACAGTCCCCGGATGGTCCCGCGGGCACCGGAAATAAGTGCGCCGGCGTGGTGCGTCGACGCGCCACTGCCGAACGGCGTTCCTCTCTTCGCGTTCGTCCGAACGGTCAGTCGTACGTGAAGGCCTGGATCGCCGCGGCCGAAACCTTCGGCTTCGCAACCGAGATCGCGACCTTCTGCCCCGCCGAGCCCGGAGGCGCCACGGCCGTGATCTCGGCGTCCGACACGACATGGATCTGCTGTGCACGGTTGACGCCG
>VBHW01000240.1 GCA_005881055.1 Chloroflexota bacterium | reverse complement strand
AGCCTCGACCGGAGCTACGTGCCGCTCTCGGTCAAGGACTACGTCAAGAGCTATTTCAGCTCGCTCGACCCACGCCAGTGACGGAGGACCATCGATGACGACGAGGGGTGCCACTGCGGATATCGCGCGGCTCGCGCCGGAGGCGTTCGCCGAGCGGGCGCAGACCATCGAGGCGGAGGTCGGCCGGGTGATCGTCGGCCAGCGGGAGCTCGTCCGCCAGTCGCTCATGTGCCTCCTGGCGAACGGCCACGCGCTCCTCGAGGGCGTTCCCGGGCTCGGCAAGACGATGCTCGTCCGGACGATCGCCGACGTCATCGACTGCACGTTCAACCGGATCCAGTTCACGCCGGACCTCATGCCGGCCGACATCACGGGCACGAACATCCTCGTCGAGGACGGCGGGACGCGGCAGTTCCGCTTTCAGCCTGGGCCGGTGTTCGCGAACCTTGTCCTCGCCGACGAGATCAACCGGGCCACCCCGAAGACGCAGTCGAGCATGCTCGAGGCGATGCAGGAGCACCAGGTCACGGTCGCCCGCCAGCGCTACCCGCTCGAGGAGCCGTTCTTCGTCCTCGCGACGCAGAATCCCCTCGAGATGGAGGGCACATACCCGCTCCCCGAGGCGCAGCTCGACCGCTTCATCTTCAAGGTCATGGTCCCCTTCCCCTCCGAGGAAGATCTCGTCTCGATCGTCGACCGGACGACGGGAACCGACGCGCCGGTTGCCGGGAGGGTGACGACGGCCGCCGAGATCATCGAGATGCAGCGCCTCGCACGCTCGGTGCCGATCGCGCCCCACGTCACGGCGTACGCGGTGAGCGTGCTCGCTGCGACGCATCCCGACCAACCGCGGGCGCCCGAGCTCGTCCGCCAGTACGTCCGCTACGGCGGCTCGCCCCGCGGCGCCCAGGCGCTCGTCGCCACGGCAAAGATCGGCGCGCTCCTCGACGGCCGGTTCAACGTCGCGGCCGACGACATCCGGAACGTGGCGATGCCGGCCCTCCGGCATCGGGTCATCCTCAACTTCGAGGGAGAGGCCGAGGGGATCACCCCGGAGGCGATCATCCGCTCGATCCTCGACGCGGTGCAGCCACCGGCGGTCGAGTAACCAGCCGGCCGAGGCTCGCCCTCGATGGCGGAGGACACTGGAGCCCCCCGGGCCACCGCCGCGGCGGACGGAGGCGTGGCGGTCGGGCGGCCGGCGAGGCCCGCATTCCTATCGTCGGAGCTCGACCCGACGGTCTTCGACGAGGGATTCCTTCGGCAGCTGGAGCGCCTGCTCCTGCTCATGCGGGCGCCGGTCCGGGGAGGCCTGAAGGGCGGCCGCCGGAGCGTCAAGCGGGGCCAGTCGGTCGAGTTCGCCGACTATCGCGATTACACGCTCGGCGACGACCTCCGTCAGCTCGACTGGAACGTCTATGCCCGCCTCGAGCGGCTCTTCGTCAAGCTGTTCGTCGAGGAGGAGGACGTCACGGTCAGCCTCCTCATCGACGCGAGCGCGTCGATGGCCTCGGGCCGGCCGGAGAAGCTCCTGTTCGCCAAGCGCGCCGCCGCCGCGCTCGGGTACATCGGGCTCGCCTCAGAGGACCGGGTCGCGGTCTCGGCGCTCGGCGGTCGCGTCGCCCGACGCCAGGTCGCCCTGCGCGGCTCGGGGCGGGTGTTCCGCCTCCTCTCCGTCCTGTCGGGCATCCGAGCGGCACCTGGGCCGAGCGACCTCCTGTCCGCCGCCCGGCACGCCGCGGCCCAGCTCACCGGCCGGGGCCTCGTCGTCCTCATCAGCGACCTCCTCGACCCGTCGGCCGACCGCGTCCTGCGCGAGCTCGCGGCGACCGGCTCCGAGCTCGTCGTCCTGCACGTCCTGAGCCCCGAGGAGCTCGACCCGCCGCTCGAGGGCGACCTGCGCCTCGTCGATGCCGAAACGGGCGACGCGGTCGACGTGACCCTCGACCTCGCGACGCTCGACGCGTACCGGGATCGTCTCGCCGCGTGGCAGGCCGATCTCGCGGACCTCGCGGCCAAGCGCCGGGCGACGTACGTCCCTCTCGCCACCGACACCCCGCTCGCGGACCTCGTGTTCGCCGAGCTGCGCCGCCGTCGGGTGCTCGGCTAGGCCGGCCCGGCACACCGCGTCATGCCGTTCATCGCCCCGCTCGCACTGGCCGGCCTCGCGTTCGTGCCGCTTGTCCTCGCGTTCTACCTGCTCAAGCTCCGCCGTGATGAGCGGCCGGTCTCGTCGACGCTCCTGTGGCAGCGCCTCGTCGCGGACGTCGAGGCAAACGCCCCCTGGCAGCGCCTTCGGCGGAGCCTGCTGCTGCTCCTCCAGCTCCTGCTCGTCGTCGTCCTCGCGCTGCTCGCGGCGCGACCATTCCTCGAACGGCCCGCGACACTCGCCCGGGATCTCGTGCTCGTCATCGACGCCTCGGCGAGCATGGGTGCCACGGACGTCGCCCCGGATCGCCTCACGGTCGCGAAGGCGAAGGCGATCGACGCGCTGCGCGACCTGCCGGCGGGCGGGCACGTCAGCGTCATCGCGGCGGGGCGGACCGCCCGCGTCGTGGCCAACGGCACGGACGACCTCGCCCGGGTGCGAGCGGCGATCGGATCGATCATGGTCGAGCCCGCTGCGGGCGATCTCGTCGACGCGATGTCGCTCGCGGGAGCCCTGGCCGCCCGAGCCGGCGACGCGCAGGTCCTCGTGGTCACCGACGCGGCACTCTCGAATCCGCCTGCCGTCCGGATCGACGCGCCGGTGAATGCGATCGTGGTCGGCCGCGAGCGCCGGAACCAGGCGATCGTCGCGCTGGCGGTGCGGACGGCGCCGTCGGCCGTGTCGCGGTCGGTCTTCGTGAGCGTCGCCAACCTGGACATCGAGAAGGCCGAGCGACGGCTCCAGCTGTACGGCGACGGCCGGCTCCTCGAGGCCCGCGACGTCTACCTCGACCCGCTCGCCCGATCGGACGTGAGCATCGACGACGTCCCGAGCGACGTGCAGGTCGTCGAGGTCCGCCTCGTCTCGGCGGACGAGGACGCGGGGGGCGGCCCGCCAGACGAGCTCGCGGTGGATGACCGGGCGTGGGCGATCGTGCCGCCCGACCGGCTCCGCAAGGTCCTCCTCGTCAGCGATGGCGATCCGTACCTGCAGGCCGCCCTGACGTACCTGCCGAACACCGAGCTGTACGGCGTGAAGCCGGCAGAGTTCGGGCGGTCGACGTACATCGACAAGCGCGACGGGAGCCTGCTGTTCGACCTCGTCATCGTCGAGGGCGCGGTGCCGGCCGACCTGCCGCCGGTGCCGGTCCTCGCGATCGCGCCGCCCGCGAGCTCGCCGCTCGGGGAGGTGGCCGGCACGCTCGTGAATCCGGGCATCGCCGCGGTCGACCCCGCCGAGCCGGTGCTCAGGTACGTCGACCTCTCGACGACACACATCGCGGAGGCCCGCAAGCTCACGCTCCCGGACTGGGCGCGGCCGATCATCCGCGGGCCCG
>VBHW01000239.1:1626-5137 GCA_005881055.1 Chloroflexota bacterium | reverse complement strand
CTGCCGACCGCGGTGGATGGAATGCCGGTGCTGACGGTGAGTGAGGTTCTTGCGAAGCGGGCGGCAGGCGAGCTTCGGAACCAGCCTGTTGCGCTCGGCGGATTCTGGTCCACGCTGCCGATCGATCATTCGTGCACCGTACCGCCGTCACCGCCTCCGGGCGAGCTCGAGCTCTACTGCACCGACGGCGAGTCGGGCATCACCGAGCTCGATGAATGGAACGCGGTGTTCAGCCCAGAGGGACGAATGACCCCGGCAAGGGGGCCGCACCTGTCGCCCTACGTACTGCCCGCGATCAGCCTTGCACTCTACGAGCATCGCGTCGTCGATCGCCGGCGAGCCTCGCCGATCCCGATCGTCGTGGTCGGCCACTTCGACGATCCTCGTGCGGCCCTGTGTCGGCCGGCGGCCCAGGACCTCTGTCGGGATCGCTTCGTCATTGACCGGATCGTCGCCTTGGAGCCCAGCTTTGCGCGACTGCCGCCGCCGTCCCCGTGACCTATGCACCGACCGATTGGGAGCAGGGGACGGTCGCGACCATGAGCGCATCGTCCGGTCCACCCGCGATTGCGGCGGGCGAGCTATGGCGACTTTCGCGCTTCAAGATTCTGATGACCAACCTGACGGAGGCGCTACCATCGGGTCCACGGCAGCAGGGGCTGAGATGGATTCGGGCATCGCAGCGGTGACGATCGACCCGGACGTCGATCGCCAACGGGATCACTGGCGCACGACCTTCGCCCGACGACGCGATTTCCTCGGTGCGGCGGCGAGCGAACCGGCGGTTGCAGCCTTGGCGCGGTTCGAGTCGGCCGGTGTCCGCGGTGTTCTCGAGCTGGGCTCAGGCCAGGGCCGCGACACCCTGTACTTTGCAAGTGCTGGACTCGCTGTCACCGCACTCGACTACGCCGACGAAGGGCTCGAGCAGCTGTTGGGCGCGGCCGAAGGTGCGGGCCTCGCCGATCGGGTGCTGCCGGTCAGCGCCGACGTGCGTCTGCCCCTTCCGTTCGCGAGCCAGTCCTTCGACGCGTGTTACGCGCACATGCTGTTCTGCATGGCGCTCTCGACGCCGGACCTCGAGCGTCTGGCAGGCGAGGTCCGGCGCGTGTTGCGACCGGGCGGGCTGCTGGTCTATACCGTCAGGACGACCGAGGACGCGCACTTCGGTGTGGGCACCGACCACGGTGACAGCATGTGGGAGGCGGGCGGCTTCATCGTCCATTTCTTCGACCGGGCGCTCATCGACCGATTGGCCACGGGGTTCGAGGTCCTCGACATCGCCGAGTACACAGAGGGCAAACTGCCGCGGCGCCTCGTCGGGATCACGATGCGCAAGGCGGACCGCTCCGGGCGCCGACCATGACCGAACGGAAGACGATCGGAGCGCTGCTGGCTGCCGCCCGCGCGCGCCTCGACCGTCTCGAGCCCGCCGAGGCATGGGCTGCCGTCGAAGGCGGCGCCGTGCTCATCGACACGCGTTGTGCGGAGCTCCGCGACGATACGGGCGTCATTCCGGGCGCAATTCCGATCCCCCTGTCAGTCCTCTATTGGCGGCTCGATCCGAGCTCGGGGTATGACGATCCCCGACTGTCCGACCTCTCCCGGCAGGTGATCCTCATCTGCGCCCACGGCTACTCGTCGAGCCTCGCGGCAGCCACCCTGCGGGATCTCGGCTTCGACCGCGCGACCGACGTCATCGGCGGCTTTGAGGCTTGGCAGACCGCGGGATTGCCCGTCGAGTCGAGCGCCGAGCCACTACCACCCTTCTCCTCCCCAACGATTCCGCGTGGTGGGACTCGCGGCGTCAAGCCCGCCACCTAGGGCCGGATGCGGCTGCAGCGACGGCGATTCAGCGAAGCCAGCGACGTGAGGACCATTCCACGCGGTCGGATCGACGTCGTCGAGCTTGACGACACGGTCGTCGGCCGGATGACCTACGAGCCCGGCTGGCGCTGGTCGGTTGATGTGCAACCGATCGCCGGCACAGACACCTGCCAATACCACCACGTAGGGATCGTGCTGTCCGGGCGCCTGCGCGTCCAGATGCCCGACGGCACGGAACTCGAGCTGGGTCCCGGCGACGTCTTCGAAATCCCACCGGGACACGATGCCTGGGTCGTCGGGGACGAGCCCTGGGTTTCGATCGACTTCGAGGCGATGCGGACCTACGGGAAGCAGCGGGACGCCCGGGACGAACGGATCTTGGCGTCGATCGTCTTCACCGACATCGTCGATTCGACCCGTCTAGCGGAAGAGCTTGGCGCCGCGTCCTGGCGCGACCTCGTCGGAGAGCACAATCGCAAGGCCTCGGGAGCCATCGATCGCTACCGGGGACGACTCGTCAAGACCACCGGCGATGGCGTGCTCGCCCAATTCGACGGGGCCGAGCGCGCCGTTCGGGGCGCGGCTGCCATCCGCGATGCGGCCGTGGGCATCGGCCTCGCGATCCGCGCCGGCGTCCACACCGGCGAGGTCCAGACGGTCGCCGGCGATGTCCGTGGGATCGCGGTCCACACGGCAGCGCGCATCATGGCTGATGCCGGGGCGGGCGAGATCCTGGTCTCGGCAACGGTGATGGATCTTCTCGACGGCTCCGGCCTAGCCTTCGAGGACGCCGGGATGCACGAGTTGAAGGGCCTTCACGGGGCGCGCCAGTTATACCGCCTGGCGTCGATCGGGCCCGGCTGAGATATCGCCTCGCGGGCGTCAGGCTTCGACTCCCGCATCCGCGGCGGCCTCCGACACCTGAGTTGATCGTCCCTCGCGCGGCAGCGCGAGGCGGCAAGGAGACGCACCGGGCGTAACGTGTCGGAGTCGGCGAGCCGACAGGGTCCTGCGGAAGTAAGGGAGCGTAGCCCAACGACTCCTTGCCACACCGTTCGGCGACCCGACGAGAGAGGCGCAGCAATGGGTGACGAGGAACCGAAGCACGACGACAAGCCGCCCGAGGAACCAGGTCTCGAAAGCGAAGGAATTGGCCCGCTTGGCCTGATTATCGGAGGATTGACGGAAGGCCCCGTGGGGGTCGCCGCCGCCTGGGTCGGCGAGAAGCTGATCGATCTCCCCGAGGCATACAGCGAGTGGAACAAGGAACAGCAGCACCGGGAGCAGGAACAGTCCAAGGCCAACCTGGCAGGCTTCGAGCATGGGCTCGACGACGGCATGAACCAGACATCGACCCCGGTGCCAGCGCAGTACTCAACTGGTCCGGACATCGACAAGACCCATTGGTCCGACTGGCACGAGACGCCGACTGGTTCGTTTAACCGCGGGTATGCCGAGGGCGCCGAAAAGGCCGACGACATCAGAGCGAGCCAGGCGGGCGCGGCCGACGGCCGAGCTGATGCCGAACGCCACCAGTCCTCGGCCCCGCCCGCCGAGTACGCCGGCAACCCGGCATATGCGACGGCGTACGAGGCAGCGCAGGCAGCTTACCTGGCCGAGGAGGGCTGATATCGACGCGGGATCCATCGTTCGGCCTGGGAGCACCGGCTGCTCGTGAGCGACCGCG
>VBHW01000239.1:0-1559 GCA_005881055.1 Chloroflexota bacterium | reverse complement strand
CGTACGAGGTCACGCGCTAACCGGTCCGGTCAGGAGATCCGCTCAAGCTCAGTCGCTGTTCTTTAACAGCAGCTGGCCGGGCCCGAGGGACGACCCGATCGGGACCCATCCCTCGGTGAGCTCGGCCAACCGCTCGCGGTCGAGCCTGAGCGGTGTCCAGCCTTCGCGCGTCGACCAGAGTGACGCGGCCCGTACGAGCGACTCGAGTTCGTCGAGCCACCGATTGCCCCAATCCAGGCCTGGGAGCGGGAGGCAACGTCGCGGGGGCTGGAGCGCCGTTCCGGGGCGTTCTGGGAGGAAGGGCGGGTCTGGATCGCCGATGGCCGGCGAAGGCGCTGACCCACATCGGCGTGGTCACTCCGTGGGGCAATCCGACTGGACCACGGCCGTCGTACCTACGAACGAACCGCCGGGGCCAGCCACGGAGGTTCGCCATGCTCCGTCCGATCGTCACGGCGCTTTCGGGAGCCGCGCTCCTGCTGTCTCTCGCCGGCGGTACGGTCCTCGCCGGCAATCCGAGCGGCACCGGTCAACCCAACGCATCGTGCGACCGTGCCGCGAGGGTCGCCGAGCGAGTACTTCAGGCAGACCGGTTAGTTCAGAACCATGTAGGCGATGTAGGTCGTGCCAGTCACGATCTTGTTGAGGTAGACGGTGAACTTGCCCGTCGCGGGAACGACAGCCTGCACGAAGACTCCCGAACGGCTGGTCTGCGGCGTCGCGATGACCAGGCTCGAGGTCGTTACTCCCGCGAGCGTTCTGGCGACGCTGCGATGGCCGGCGGTGACTGCGACCCGCCGACTCCGGCTGAACACCGCCTTGCCATTGACTCGAAGAGCGGTGCCAGTCGGCCCGCATTGGGCTAGCACGCCCGTCCCGACCCCGCTGTATCCGTAGACTCCGTGGTAGGTGCTATCGATCGTCGCGTCCCAGCCCCATACCCCGTCCTTGCCGCCCGCCGACTCCGCAGGATCGACGACGCCAGTGCCGACCGGCCGAACACCCCGGTCCGATAGAGCGACGGTCCGTACACGGCGCGCTCCGAATCGCTGTATCCGGCGACGCCGAAGGAATCATGCGTCTGGCCTACCACGTGCGCCGGCCACCAAGGTCATCAAGGCGTCGGGGGCTCCGGTCTACGTCAGCAGCCGACCCGACCATCCCGGCGTCCTCCTGTTCAGCCGCGTACCACTGTCGGGACGGCAGGGCAGGGAGTAGCAGGACGCATTCCCAAGTGGGACGAGAAGCGCGCCACCTCCAAACGAACATCGACCAGGTCCATCAAGCGCAGTCCAGAGGGAGCCGTCGGCTAAGAGAAGACGGTCGGCACCGGCCCAGGGTGGCCGCAGGTGCCGATTGCCTCCCACGAGCTGCGGTCAACGTCAGAAGGTTCGCCGCATGCTGCTCGGCATCGACCATCTCGTCATCGCCGTCGCCGTTCCGGACGATGCGACAGCGCAGCTGGAGCAGGAGCTTGGCCTCACGTCCGCCGGCGGCGGCCGGCACGACACGCTTGGGACCTTCAACCGCCTCGTTTGGCTCGGTGACTCGTATCTCGA
>VBHW01000238.1:4243-6299 GCA_005881055.1 Chloroflexota bacterium | reverse complement strand
GCCCATCCCGCCGGCGACGTTCTCGCCGTTCGCGGTGACGAAGTCGATCCCGCGTTCCTCGCGGATCCCGGGCAGCTCGCGCTCCACGGCATGCCGTCCGGGGCGGCCGATGATGTCGCCGATCATGAGGACCCGGCACGCGCCGGGTGGCCGCGGGGCGCCGCCGTTGGTCGGGTTGCCGAGTGTGATCCGGCCGGCGCCCGCGGGCGCTATTTGGCGTACTCCACGGCCCGTGTCTCGCGGATCACCGTCACCTTGATCTGGCCCGGGTACGTGAGCGTCTCCTCGATCTTGCGCACGATGTCCCGGGCGAGGCGGGTCGACGCGAGGTCGTCGATCTCGTCCGGCCGCACGAGGATGCGCACCTCGCGGCCGGCCTGGACGGCGAAGGATCGCTCGACGCCGGTGAAGCTCTCGGCGATCGCCTGGAGGTCCTCGAGCCGCTTGATGTACGTGTCCATCGACTCGCCGCGGGCGCCCGGTCGGGATGCGCTGATCGCATCGGCGATCTGCACGATCGGCGCCTCGAGGCAGGCGTACTCGACCTCCTGGTGGTGGGCGGCGATCCCGTTGATGACGCGCATCGGCAGGCCGTGGCGCTGGGCGATCTGGGCGCCGATCGCGGCATGCGGCCCCTCGACCTCGTGGTCGACCGCCTTGCCGATGTCGTGGAGCAGGCCGCCCATCTTCGAGATCTGGACGTCCGCGCCGATCTCGGCGGCGATGATCGCGGCGAGGCGGCTCGTCTCGACGACGTGGTTGAGGACGTTCTGGCCGTAGCTCGTCCGGTACTTGAGGCGGCCGAGGAGCTTGATGATCTCCGGGGGCAGGCCGGGCACGCCGGCCTCGTACGCAGCCTGCTCGCCGGCCTGGCGGATGACGAGGTCGACCTCGGCGCGTGCCTTGTTGACGACCTCCTCGATGCGGCCGGGATGGATCCGCCCGTCGCTCACGAGCTTCGTGATCGAGAGCCGCGCGACCTCGCGGCGGACCGGGTCGAAGCCGGACACGACCACCGTCTCGGGAGTGTCGTCGATGATGAGATCGACGCCGGTCGCCTGCTCGAGGGCACGGATGTTGCGGCCCTCGCGGCCGATGATCCGGCCCTTCATCTCGTCGCTCGGCAGGTGGATGACGCTCACGGTGTGCTCGGCCGTGTGATCGGCGGCGATGCGCTGCATCGCCGTGAGGATGACCTCGCGGGCCTTCTCCTGGGCCTCCTCGCGGGCCTGCCGCTCGATCGACCGGGCGATCCGGACGGCGTCGCGCTCGGCGTCCTCGCGCACAGCCTCGAGGAGGATCGTCTTCGCCTCACCGGCCGACAGGCTGCTCACCCGCTCGAGGGCCTCGACCTGGTCCTGGTGCGCGCGGGCGAGCTCCTCGCGTGAGCGTTCGATCTCGCGCTCGCGGTCGATGAGCTTGCGGTCGCGCTGCTCGAGCATGTCGGCGCGCTGGTCGAGCTGCTCGTCGCGCTGGAGGAGCCGTCGCTCGAGCGCCGTCAACTCCGTGCGCTTCGCGCGGGCCTCGTCCTCGGCCTCGCGCTGGAGGCGGAGCTTCTCGTCCTTCGCCTCGAGGATGAGGTCCTTCTGCCGCTGGCTGGCCCGCATGCCGCGCACGATGAATCCGGCGGCAGCGCCGGCGCCTGCGGCCAGGATGGCCACGACGACGGCGATGGTCATGTCCACCATCGTTCCGTTCCTCCCATCCGGCGGCCCCGCCGGAGGCGTTATTTCGTCATGTAGAACGGCGCGTCTGCTGCCGACGGAGGCGGGCGCCTGGCCTGCCTTGCTCGGAGGCTCCTCGGCAATGGGTTCCGGGTGCGCCGTTGTTGGGGCGTGAACGGCACCGCCGCCGGTTCGCGTACACCGCGTTTGGTGCGGCCCCCCGACGGCGATGCTGGATTCGACTGGCACGTAGCCTACGGCCGGCCGCCCGGAGGGTCAACCAAGGCCGCTGGCGCAGCCGGGCGGGCCCGACGCAATTGAGCCACTACCGCCAGGGCCACCCCGTTTCCCGGACCCTCGAGTCAGATACGACCGGTGTTCGTATGACAGAG
>VBHW01000238.1:604-4119 GCA_005881055.1 Chloroflexota bacterium | reverse complement strand
AACGCGAAGCGGCCGCCGAGGCGCGTCGCAGGCCAATCCGCAGTCGGGTCGTGCATATCTGGAGGCCCGCGGAGGCTACTCGGGCGGAACGTCCGTGACGATCTCGATCGCCACGGTCCGGGAGATGCGGGACGCGACGTCTGGGTCGAACCCGTTGCGTGCCAGCAACGCGTACGCACGCTGCCGTCGGGCGCGCGGATCCGCCACCCGCGCGAGTGCGCGGGCGTGGCGCGCCAGGAGCGCCTCGGCGGCGACCGTGTCTGCCGTCCCGGATCCGTCGGGCGGCTCGCGGTCGGCGAGGACCGCGTCGATCGTCGCCCGATCGACCCCGTGCGCCAGGAGCTCCGAGCGGAGCGCCCGTTCGCCGCGCGGGCGCGCACGATCGCGCGATTCGACCCATGACCGGGCGAACGCCTCGTCGTCGAGGAAGCCGAGCTCGAGCAGCCGCTCGACCGCGCCGTCGACGAGCGCCCCCGGATAGCCGGCAAAGCGGAGCCGGCGACGGACGTCGGCGACGGACCGCGGCCTCGACTCCAGGAGGCGCACGCCCGCCCCGAGCACGACCTCCGGGTCCGTTTCGGACGCCTTGCGTGCCCGTCGTTCCGCGGGCGACCTCCGAGCGCGAACGGCGGGCACCGTTGCGGCCGGCTACCTGGGGTTGGACGCCGCAGCCCGCGGACTGGCCTTACTCGGCCTCTTCGATGCCCTCGACCGGCAGCGCGACGGACGACATCTTCGCCCGGATCTGGCGCTCGATCTCCGCGCCGATCGGCGCGTTGCCCTTGAGGAACTCCTTCGACGCCTCGCGACCCTGGCCGAGGCGCGTCTCGTTGAACGTGAACCACGCCCCCGTCTTCGACACGACGTCCATCGCGACGCCGACGTCGAGGAGGCCGCCCTCGCGGCTGATGCCCTCGCCATACATGACGTCGAACTCGGCGACCCGGAACGGCGGCGCAACCTTGTTCTTCACGACCTTGACGCGGACCCGGTTGCCGACTGAGTCCGTGCCCGACTTGATCGTCTCCACCCGCCGGATGTCGAGCCGGACGCTCGCGTAGAACTTCAGCGCGCGGCCGCCCGGCGTCGTCTCCGGGTTGCCGAACATCACGCCGATCTTCTCGCGCAGCTGGTTCGTGAAGACGAGCGCGGTGTTCGAGCGACTCACCGCGCCGGTGAGCTTGCGCAGCGCCTGGCTCATGAGGCGAGCCTGGATGCCGACGAACGAGTCGCCCATCTCGCCCTCGATCTCGGCGCGCGGCACGAGGGCGGCGACGGAGTCGAGCACGACGCAATCGATGCCGCCCGAGCGGATGAGCGTCTCGGTGATCTCGAGCGCCTGCTCGCCGGTGTCGGGCTGGCTCACGAGCAGCTCGTCGACATTGACCCCGCACGATCGCGCGTAGCCCGGATCGAGGGCGTGCTCGACGTCGATGAACGCGACGACACCGCCGCGCCGCTGCGCCTCGGCGAGGACGTGCTGGCAGAGCGTCGTCTTGCCGGAGGACTCGGGGCCAAAGACCTCCGTGATCCGGCCGCGCGGGATGCCGCCAACGCCGAGCGCCAGGTCGAGCGCGATCGAGCCCGTCGGGATCGAATCGACGGCCTGCCGCTCCGCCGACCCGAGCTTCATGATCGAGCCGCGGCCAAACTGCTTCTCGATCGAGAGGATCGCCGCGTCCACCGCCCGGCCACGCTCGGCCATGGCCTTGTCGGCCGTGGCCTTGTCGCCGTTCCGCTCTTCCAGCCCGCGCTCTCCGGTCATCGCCATGGGTCGCTTGCTCCTGTCCTGCTCGTGGCGTGGGTGCCGTCGGTGAGCCTGCCCTGCGCGGCCGTCCCGGTGCCGGAGCGCGAGTCGGATGCCCTCGGTGCGGCGATGTCAGCCCTCCTCCTGCTCCTCCTGCTCGTGTCGTGGCTTCCGCGGCTTGCGGATGAGCTCGACGTTCTGCGGAGGCTCGAGGAGAGGCTGGAGCTTCTGCCTCGCAGCAGTGTCCTTCGGCTTCTTCTTGGGTTCCCTGGAAGGGCGGTCTCGAGAGCCCATCTGGTGCTCCTCAACGTGCCGGGCTGGATGGTAGGGACGGGACCTTCACGCGGACTGCACCGCGGCTTCCGCGCGGCTCACAGGGCCGGCGCGCAGCCGTAATTCGGGGATCGTCGCGGGGAAGATTCCGGCCCGCAGCGCATCACGGATCCGGGCCATGAAGTCTAGGGTGAAGGTGAGGTTGTGACAAGTTGCGAGCCGGTAGCCAAGGAGCTCCCGCGCCCGGAACAGGTGGGCCAGATACGCTCGCGAGAAGCTCCGGCAGGCGATGCACGGACAGTCGGCCTGGACGGGCGCCGGGTCGTCGAGGTAGCGCGCGTTGCGGATGTTCAGGCGGCCGCCGGGCACCCACAGCTGGCCGGTCCGGGCCACCCGCGCGGGGAGGACCGAGTCGAACAGGTCGATCCCCCGATGGACCGCCTCGAGCATGTCCGCGGGCGAGCCGAGACCCATGAGGTAGCGCGGTCGCGGGTCGTCGGCGAGGACGTCGACCGCGACGTCGATCGCCGCCTCGCGCTGCTCGGCCGACTCGTCGCCGGCGAGGCCGCCGATGCAGATGCCGTCGAAGGGCATCGCCGCGATGCGCCGCGCCGACTCGGCGCGCAGGTCGGGCTCGAGACCACCCTGGACGATGCCGAAGAGCGCCTGGTCGGGGCGGTCGTGGGCGGCCAGCGAGCGCTCGGCCCAGCGGTGCGTCCGCTCGGTCGCCTCGGCGACGATCGGCCGCGGCGATGAGGGCACGACCGGCTGGTCGAGGGCGACCGCGACGTCGGCGCCGAGTGCTCCCTGGACCTCGATCGCGCCCTCGGGCGTGAACCGGTGGACCGAGCCGTCCAGGTGGCTCCGGAACGTCACGCCGTCGTCGTCCACGACGCGGAGGTCGCCGAGCGACACGACCTGGAAGCCGCCCGAGTCGGTGAGGATCGGCCCGTCCCAGGCCATGAAGCGGTGGAGGCCGCCGAGCCGGGCGATGCGCTCGTGGCCCGGCCGCAGGTAGAGGTGGTACGTGTTCGCGAGCAGGATCGACGCGCCGACCTCGACGAGGTCGTCCGGGTGGAGCGCCTTCACCGTCGCGTTCGTGCCGACGGGCATGAACTGGGGCGTCTCGACGACGCCGTGCTCGAGCTCCAGGCGGCCGAGCCGGGCACGCGTCGAGGCGTCGGCAGGGCCGGGCGTGAGGACGCGGAACCGCGCGGCGCCCGTCATCCGGCTCCCGGGGTCACCGCGCTCAGCCGATCTCGCCCGGCCGATCGGAGCCGACGCCCGCCTCCCACAGGCTCGGCATGTCCGCATCGGACCGGCGTGGCGGCGGGATCTCGTAGCCGAGTGCCGCGAGATGCTGCCGGGCGGCCTCGGTGGCGACGCGACCCTGCGGCGTCCGGTCGAGGAACGCGAGGCGGAGGAGGAACGGCTCGTACACGTCCTCGATCGTCTCCACCTCCTCCGAGAGCACGGCCGCGAGCGCCTGCACGCC
>VBHW01000238.1:0-588 GCA_005881055.1 Chloroflexota bacterium | reverse complement strand
GCGAGGAGCTTCCGATCCGTCGAGTCGAGGCCCTCGTCGTCGATCTCCATCATCCGCATCGCCTCGTCGACGATCTGGCGATCGACGCGGCCACTGCCGTGGACCTCGGCATGGTCGCGGACCCGCTTGAGCAGGCGATTGACGATGCGCGGCGTGCCCCGGCCACGGCGGGCGATCTCGCGCGCGGCGTCCCCCTGGATCGAGATGCCGAGGATGCCGGCCGAGCGGTGGACGATCGCGGTGAGGTCGTCCTCGTCGTAGAAGTCGAGCCGGTACGTCGCCCCGAAGCGATCGCGCAGCGGCCCGCTGATCCGTCCTGCGCGGGTCGTGGCGCCGACGACCGTGAACGGCTTGAGGCTGAGCCGGAGGGACCGCGCCGACGGACCTTTGCCGATCATCACATCGAGCGCGTAGTCCTCCATCGCCGGGTAGAGGATCTCCTCCACGGTCCGGCTCAGGCGGTGGATCTCGTCGATGAACAGGACGTCCCGCTCGTCGAGCGCGGTGAGGATCGCGGCGAGGTCGCCGGGCCGCTCGACGGCGGGACCGCTCGTGTAGCGGATGCTCACGCCGAGCTCGCGCGCGACG
>VBHW01000237.1 GCA_005881055.1 Chloroflexota bacterium | reverse complement strand
GGCGAACTACGTCAGCCTGTTCAGCGGCCGGGAATTCGGCGCGTACCTCACGAACTCGATCATCGTGACGGCATCGAGCGTCGCGATCGCCCTGGTGCTCGGGACCATGGCGGCCTATGCCCTGGCCAGGTTCCGCCTATGGGCGCACCTCGACCGGTACGTGGGCTTCAGCCTGCTGATGGTCAGGCTCCTGCCACCGGTGGTGATCATCATCCCGATCTTCATCGTGACGCAGCAGCTCGGCCTGCTCAACACGCGGCTCAGCCTCATCGTCGTGTATGCCACCTTCAACGTCACGATCGTCGTCTGGATGATGGAGAGCTTCTTCCGCGAGATCCCCGTGGATCTCGAGGAGGCCGCGATGGTCGACGGCGACACGCGGTTCACCGCCTTCCGACGGATCGTCCTGCCGCTCGCGGCGCCGGGCCTCGTGGCGACAGGCATCTTCGCCGTGATCACCACGTACAACGAGTTCCTGTTCGCCCTCGTCCTTACGTCCACGCCGGCCGCCGAGACGATGCCTGTCGGCGCGGCGACGCTCATCGGCCGCATCAATGTCGACTGGGGCGCGATGAGCGCGGCGGGTGTCATCGGCGCGCTGCCGATCGTCGTGTTCTCGATCTTCGTCCAGAAGCACCTCGTGCGCGGCCTGACGCTGGGCGCGGTCAAATGATCGCGGCGCATCCTCGGTTGACGGACGTGGCCCAGGCCGCGGGCGTCTCGGTCGCCACCGCATCGCGCGCGCTGTCGGGCCGGGGTAGCGTCGCCAGCGAGACGCGCGATCGCGTCCGGCGCGTGGCGGCGGACCTCGATTTCCACCCGTGGGCTGCGGGCCAGACGCTCCGCACGCGATCGACGCGGATGATCGGGTTCATCGTCCCGGACATCAGCTCCACCTTCTACGCCAACGCGCTGAAGGGGGCCCAGCATCGCCTCCAGGCCGCGGGCTACCAGATCACCCTGATGGACACGGATGAACGGCCCAGTCGCGAGGAGGCGGCCCTGAGGGCGCTGGCGGCCGGACGCGTCGACGGGTTGATTCTGTGCTCCTCTTCGGGCGACGGGTCCGCGGTCCGCTCGATCGAGCGGCGCTTCCAGCTGCCCATCGTCCTGTTCGACAACATCCTCGAGGGCGTGGGCGCCGGCCGGATCACCCTCGCCAACGAGGCGGGGATCCAGCTCCTCGTCGGCCACCTGGTGGAGGTCCACGGGCATCGCCGGATCGGCTACGTCGGGGGAATCGAGAGCGAGACATCCGGCGCGGAGCGCCTGGCAGGGTACCAGGCCGGCCTGCGCCGCCACGGCCTTCGGTACGACGAGGGCTGTGTCCGCCTTGGCGACTGGACTGTGGCGGCAGGTCGGGGCGAGACAGCCGCGCTGCTCGAGCTCGACGATCCAGTCAGCGCGATCGTCTACCCGTGCGCGGACCTGGCGCTGGGCGGCCTGAGCGAGCTGCGCGCGCGCGGCGTCTCGGTGCCCGATGAGATCGCGATCGTCTGTTTCGACGACACCGACGCTGCGCCCCTGCTGGATCCGCCACTGACGGTGCTCGCACGCCGCGACCGTGATATCGGCGCCCTGGCGGCGTCGATGATCCTGCGCGCACTCGTGGAGGAGCCCGGAGAGCCGATGGACGTGCGGATTCCGATGGAACTGGCCGTCCGGCGATCGTGCGGCTGCGGCCAGGCGACCACGGGCGGCGGTCCAGCCGTTGGCTCCCACAGTGCCGGCCACGGGCGTGCCGACTGAGGTCGTGAAGGTCGCCAGCGCCCCGGTCTCCTTCGGAGTCGACGAGATCATCGTGGACGACGCATGGATGCCGGGACCGGACGACATGCTCGACCTCGGATACGCCGGAGTCCGTCACGGCCGTCCAGCGCGCGAACCGCGAGTACCTGCGCCGGTTCGGGATCTGAGGGCGATCGGCCGCACGTCAGCCGACCAGCGCCAGCCCGCACCAGCGCTGCCGTTCAGCCCGAGGTTGCCGCCCAGACGTCCATGTTGCCCCACGTCGCCGGGCAGTCGGCCAGCGGCCACGGCGCGGGAGTGACGATGTGCCCGGCGGCAAGCGATTGCGCCCGCCAGCCCTGGATCGCCGGGCACACGGCGGCATTCCGGACGTCGATCCACAGCCCCACGCCGTAGTCGCGGCTCGCTGCCGCATAGACGTAGTCGCCGATGCGCTCCTCACGGAACCGATGGCCCGGGAACGAGGACCGAAGGTCGCCGGTTGGCCCGTTGTACACGGTCTCCCAGGTACCCGGTCCACCGCCGGTGATCGGCGCCGACAGGAACACTCCGTGGTACGGCCTGGGTGTGGCGACGTCGTCCCCCGCCCATGGCGCCGTCACTGCCTCGTAGACGACGTAGACACGGTCGCCCGAAGGCGAGATCGCCGGCGCCGCGTACATCGGCCGGTCCCCAGCCAGCGAGACAGATGACGGGCCCTGCCATATCGCTCCGCCGTCCGACGACCACGCGAGCTTTGCATCCTCGTGATTCAGGCCCGCAGTCGCGTCGGCCCACACGTCGACGATGAGGTTCGTCGCGTCGGCCCCGGTCGGGGCGCCGTTCGCGATGTCCACGCTCGGGGCGGCTGCGAGATCGGTCCGGGCCCCGGTGTACCCGTCCATGACGCAGCGGAACGAGAGCGGATCGATGAACGAACACGGATCGGTCGTCCGGAACAGCGTCTTCGCCTTGGTCCAGTGGGCGCCGCCGTCGAAGGACTTGAACATCACGTGCGCACCGTGTGTCGGAAGGCCGCTCAGGTTCGGGTTCTCGAACATCTCGGCGAACAGGTACGCGACGCCGTGGCTGTCCGTGCGTATCGTGCAGCCGGACGAACCGAACCCACCCTGGCCATGACCTCCGGCGTCGGCGGGCTGAATCTGGCTGGTCCTCCACGTGCCGCCGCCGTCGGCAGAAACCGAGACGGTGAGCGGCGCGATCGCAGTGCCCGGGTTGTGATGGCCGTTGCTGCGGAACTCCGCGAAGCAGATGTATGCGCGGCCGAAGAACGGGCTTAAGGCCGCGTTGTCCGCCCAGACCTGTTCCTTGTCGGTGAACGCGGTGTTGCTCTGCTGTTCCGTCACGATCACCGGGGGCTTCCAGCTCGACTTCTGGAGCACGCTCGCCGGAGTCGGGTTGTCGAGCCGCGACACAGCGACCGCCTCGAAGCCGCGCGGGATCCCGGTCTTCCCCGGGAAGTTCGCGGCCAGGTTGGCGTAGTAGACCCGGGACCCGTTCCACTGGCCGAGGACCGATGGTGATGGCCGGGTCGCCGTCATCGATGAGGCCGGCTTCGTAGTACCAGGGAATCCTGCCGACCGGCCCCAGGGAGCCCCCGCAGACGGTGGCGGTTCCGCAGTCCCTCGCCTGCCACCCGGTGTATGTGGGCTGGATCCAGGACTTGCCACGGTCGAAGGAAAAGTAGAGGCCGGTGACGCCGATGCCCGCGCTGAAGTCATCGCAGGTCGCGCTCTGCGTCGCGATGTCCTGCGGGCAGGCCTGCTGGTCGATGTAGTCGTTCGACCCTGCGACGAGGAAGTCGGGGTTGTGTGCGTCGATCGCGACCACGGGCTCGTTCTGGTGGCTCCGCGGCGCGATGTCGTGCGGGCTGCCAACGCTCACCTCGGCGTTGGTGGCCGTGCCGGCGCCTGCCGGCGTCGCGAAGGGGACCAAGCTGATCAGGGCGATCGCGACAGCGATGCCCGCCGGCCGACGCGTTCCCACGGTTCCTCCCATGGCGTATCCGCCATTGATGGGGACGGATGCAGTCCGTTCCCCGGCCGCCGCAGCGGCGATATCCCCGCCGAACCGGCGGAGCATCTCACTCCTCGAGACAGGGCGTCAATCAGGGGTCGAGAAGTGCCCTGTGAGCGCGCCTCGCCCCAGCTCAAGAACGTCGAATGAGGTCGTGCCGTGTCATCGTTGTGCGACCCTGTCCGCGATGAGCCCACCCTCGACACGAGCCAAACGGACATTGATATGAGCGAGCTACCTGGAAGGATCGACGCGGTCGTCATCGGCGCCGGTCAGGCCGGGTTGACGATGAGCTGGTATCTGCGCCAGGCCGGGCGCGAGCACATCGTCCTCGAACGTCGCGACCGCCTCGGTGGAGCCTGGCAGGACCGCTGGGACGCGTTCCGCCTCGTGAGCCCGAACTGGACCGCCTCCTTCCCGGGCTGGGAGTACGACGGCAACGATCCCGACGGGTACATGCCGCGTGACGAGATCGCCGGGCGGGTCGCCAGGTACGCGGAGGTCATCGACGCACCCGTCCATCTCGCGGCCGCTGTCGAGCGGCTCCAGCTGCGGACGCACGGGGGTGGCGGGTTTCGTCTCACCACGACAGGTGGCGCAGTCGACGCCGCCCAGGTTTTCGTGGCCACCGGTGGCTTCCAAATCCCGAACATCCCGTCCACGAGTGTCGGTCTTTCGGCCCGCGTCCTCCAGCTTCACTCGCACGTTTATCGCAGCCAGGCGGCCCTGCCAGACGGGGCGATCCTCGTCGTCGGGTCGGCTCAATCAGGCGTCCAGATCGCGGAAGAGCTCCACGAGGCCGGCCGGCGGGTCTATCTCTCGGTCGGGCACTGTGGCCGCGTGCCGCGTCGCTACAGGGGCAGCGACATCTTCCACTGGCTCTGGAACTTGCGAACGCGTGGCCACGAGTTCGGGACTTCGTTGCCGACCGTCGACAAGCTGCCGGACCCGCGCCTGCGGTTCGCCTGCAATCCGCACCTGTCCGGGCACCGCGGCGGTCACGATACGAACCTCCGTCGCATGGCGGCCGAGGGGATCTCGCTTGTCGGTCGCTTCGAGGACGCCGACGGCGAGCGAGTCCGCGTGGCCCAGGACCTGGCCGCGAACCTGCAGTTCGCGGACCGCTTCTTCGACGAGCAGTGGCGTGGTCGCATCGACACCTTCATCGAGCGAGCCGGGATCGACGCCTCGCCGGACGACCGCCAGCCTTTCAGCTTCCATCCGCCTGAGGTCGCCGAGCTCGATCTCGCGGCCGAAGGCATATCGACCGTGATCTGGACGAGCGGCTACCGGCTCGACTTCAGCTGGATCGACCTGCCGATCTTCGACGCGCAAGGTGCCCCGCGCCATGTCCGCGGCGTGACCGAGGTGCCCGGCCTCTACTTCCTCGGCATTCCCTGGCTGATCGATCAGGGCTCCGCCACATTGTTCGGGGTCGGCCGCGACGCGGCTCATCTCGCCGAGCGTTTGGAGGCGCCGGCGACGACTGCCTGAAGGACTCCCCACTTGGCCCGGGTATCCAGGTCACGTTCCTGGACGCCCAGATGGAGAGGTGCAATTGGCTCGGCAGAAGGAGTACGACGTCGCCGTCGTCGGAGGCGGAGCTGCCGGATGTGTCGTCGCCGCGAGACTGGCCGAGTCCCCCTCGAGGTCGGTGATCCTGCTCGAGGCAGGCCCGGACCTTCGGGCGGATCTGCCCGAGGAGATCCGCGACGGCTGGCACATGACTCGCGCCTTCGACTGGGGGTACGTCTCCGAACCGAAGGAGTTCGGCGACGTCCAGAAGCTGCGCCGGGTGAAGGCGCTCGGTGGCACGTCGTCGATCGTCAGGTTCGCGCTCCGCGGCTCGCCGTCCGACTTCGACGAGTGGGAGGCCCTGGGCAACGCGGGCTGGGGCTTCGAAGCCGTCCTCCCGTACCTCCGGCGGCTCGAGGCTGACCTCGAATTCGGTGACCAGCCCTGGCATGGTGCGAGCGGGCCGATCCCCGTGACCCGGTACCCCGAGGTGGAACGCACCGAGGTCCACGCGGCCGCGCTCGAGGCGCTCGATGCGGTCGGGTTCCCGGCGGTCGAGGACCACAACCGGCCGGGTGCCGCGGGCGCCGGCCCGATGCCCATGAGCACGCGCGACGGCGTGCGGGTCACCACGGCTTCGGCGCACCTGCCATACGGGCACACGCCACCGAACCTGACGATCCGGCCTGACAGTCAGGTCGCCGACGTCATCCTCGAGGGCCGGCGTGCCGCGGGCATCCGTTTGCTGGGTGGGGCCATCATCCCGGCGCGTCGCGTCGTGCTCAGCGCGGGCACGTACGGCAGCCCCGCCATCCTGATGCGATCGGGCATCGGGCCGGCCGAGCACCTACGGGCGGTCGGCGTCGAGGTCCGCGTCGACCTTCCTGGCGTCGGGGCGAATCTTGCCGACCACCCGAGCGTCGAGATCGACGCTGAGTACCGCGGATCGATCCGAACGGCGCCCCTTCTTCACACGGTCGCGACATTCCACAGCTCGGCAGCTCCCGCCAATGGGCCGCCCGACCTCATGCTGTGGATCTCCGAGCCGGTCTCGAACACGGATGGACCACCGATCTTCGAGA
>VBHW01000234.1:5720-9427 GCA_005881055.1 Chloroflexota bacterium | reverse complement strand
GCATCCCCTCACGAGCGCCGGCGACCGTCGTCGACAGCCCGGCAGCGGCGACCGCCCGCCGCACGGACTCGGCAAGGGGTCGACCCTCGGCCAGGCCGACCGCCAGGGCGCCGTTGAACGCGTCCCCCGCGCCGGTCGAGTCGACCGGGGTCACGGGCAGGGCCCGGTAGCGATCCGGCGTGCCGCCCGGTGACACCAGGACCGCGCCGTTGCCGCCGAGCGTGACGACGACCGACGCGCCGGTCGCCAATCGCGGCAGGAGCCACGCCGCGAGCTCCTCGGGCCCTCCGTGCGCGCCGCCACTGAATCCGAGCGCATCCGCGATCGCCTCGAGCTCCGGACGGTTCGGCGTGATCACGTCGGCAAGCCCGAGCTCCGCGGCGCCGATCCCGGTGGCGGGAGCCGGGTTGAGGACCGTCCGCGCGCCTGCGTCCCGTGCTGCGCGGAGCGCCTCGGCGGTCGCCCGCAAGCGAGCCGAGCCGACCGAGGGCCGACACGACATCGTCAGGGGTGAGCCGCGCGTTCGCGCCCGATGCGACGCTGATGAGGTTCTCGCCGGCCGCGCCGACGAGGATGAGCGCGACACCGGTCGCCTCGCCCAGGATCGACATGACCATGTCGACGTCGACGCCCTCTGCACGGAGCGCCGTGCGGGCCTCCTCGCCGAAGGCGTCGTCGCCGACCGCACCGATGAACGTCGTCGGTCGCCCGAGGCGGGCGGCCGCCACCGCCTGGTTGCCGCCCTTGCCGCCGTGATGGCGCTCGAAGGTCCCGCCGATCACGGTCTCCCCGGGACCTGGGAGGCGCGCCGTCCGCACGACGAGGTCGACGTTCACCGATCCGACGACCACGACCCGCCCGCTCACGGGAGCGCCCTCTTGCGCTCTGGTCGCGTCAGGAGCCCGTGACGAACTCGGCCCCGTCGACGCCGATGACCTCGCCGCTGATGAAGTCCGTGCCCTCGCCGGAGAGCGCGACGATCGCGTTCGCCACGTCCTGGGGCGTCGTCATCCGGCCCGTCGGGTTGCGCCGGATCGCCGACTCGATGATGAGGTCGTGCTCGGGGATCTTCATGAGCGCGGGGGTCATCGTCACGCCGGCCCGGATCGCGACCGCCGTGACTCCCGAGCGCTGTCGGGCGAGCTCCATCGCGAGCTGGCGGATGTGCGATTCGAGCGCGGCCTTCGCCGAGCTCACGACGCCGTACGACGGGACGACCCGACTCGAGCCCTCGGACGTCATCGCGAAGATCTTCGACCCCGCCTCGAGGAACCCGCCCCGGTAGAGGTCCTGGACCCAGTACACGAGGCTGTTCGCCATGACGTCCTGGGTCATCTCCATCTGCTTGCGGTTGACGGCGGACTTCGGATCGTCCGCGATGAACGGGATGAGCGTGCCGAACGCGAGCGAGTGCATGACGACGCGGACGTACGGATGGCGACCGCCCGCCCGGCTCTCGTCGAACCGCTCTCCGAGGCGTGCGAGGGCGGCGGCGCGCTTCTCGTCGTCCGCGGCGTTCATGTTGATGTAGATCGCCTCGCTGCCGGCCTCGGTGATCCGCCGCTTGACGTCCTCGACGTGCTCGAGCCCGGCCCGGAAGTCCAGGTGGATGCCGAAGATCCGGTAGCCCGCCCGGGCGAGCGCAACGGCCGTCGCCTCGCCCATGCCCGATGAGCCGCCGAGGATCAGGGCCCAGCGCTCGCGGTCGTCGGTCATGCGGTCCCTCCAGGGCTGAGCTCGCGCAATCCGTGCGGCGGGTCGATCGTCGCGGGTCGGCCGGCCGAGTCTAGCAGCGGCTCACTCGGCCTCGGAGGGTCGCGCGTGCAGCGGTGCACGCGTTCCGGGCCGGCACGTCGGCGACGCCATCACACGACCTCCCGGGCGCGCAGATCGGCGATCGTCGCCGCGTCGAACCCGAGCTCCGCGAGGATCTCGTCCGCATGTTCGCCGAGGAGCGGCGGGGCGCTCCGGATCGATGCCGGAGTCGCCGAGAGCTTGAACGGCACGCCGACCTGGCGGATCGGCCCAAGGACCGGGTGCTCGACGGTCACGTCCATGTCCCGAGCCCGGGCCTGAGGCATCGCGAGGGCCGAGAGAACGTCGTTGATCGGCCCGCTCGGCACGTCGGCGGCCGCGAGGCGGCCGAGCCAGGCGGCCGAGGTTTCGCCGCGCAGACGGTCGGCGAGGATCGCCCGGAGCGCGACGCGGTTCGCGACCCGCAGCGCGTTCGTCACGAATCGGGCGTCGACGACCAGTTCTGGCGATCCGATCGCCGCGCAGAAGCGTGACCACTGCCGCTCCGACCCCACGGCGACCGCGATCTCACCATCCGCCGTCGCGAACGTCTCGTACGGGACGATGTTCGGGTGCGCGTTGCCGCGCCTACCGGGCGCGGAGCCCGTGGCGAACGCGTTCTGCGCCTGGTTGACGAGCACGGCGAGCGTCGACTCGAGGATCGAGACGTCGATCCGCTGGCCTCCGGGTTCCGTCGGCCGGCGCTCGCGAGCCGCGAGGGCGGCGAGCACCGAGATCGCGCCGTGGAGGCCGGTGACGACGTCACCGATCGCGACGCCGACCTTCGTCGGGTGGCCGGACTCCTCGTCCGGGAAGCCCGTGATCGACATGAGCCCGGCCTCGGCCTGGAGGACGAAGTCGTAGCCCGGCCGTCCGGCATCCTGCCCGGCCGGCCCGTACCCGCTGATCGCGAGGTGGATGAGGCGATTGTTCAGTCGTGCCAGGGCGTCGTCGTCGAACCCCATCTTCGCGAACGCGCCGACACGGAAGTTCTCGACCAGCACGTCCGCGTGCCCGAGGAGGCGGGCCAGGATCGCCCGACCGTCATCGCTCCGGAGGTCGAGCCGGATGCTCCGCTTGTTGCGGTTGATCGCGAGGTAGTACGCGGCCACACCTTCGTCGCCCGGCGCGAGGCGGCCGGCCCCGACCCATGGCGGACCCCAGGCGCGCGTCCCGTCGCCCTCGGGCGGCTCGACCTTCACGACGTCGGCGCCCAGGTCGGCGAGGATCATCGTGCAGAGCGGACCCGCGAGGACGGTCGAGCAGTCGGCCACGACGAGGCCGGCGAGAGGTCCGGGATCGCCCGACATTGGCATCGCGGCGATGGTAGCCTCACGCCCTACGATTTCGCGCATGAACACCCCCTCCTCAGACGACGCCACGGGCGCGGTCGATCGGCGCCTGACCCTCATGACGGTCCACGCTCACCCCGACGACGAGTCGATCAGCACGGGCGGTGTCATGGCCCGGGCCGTGCGCGACGGCCACCGGGTCGTGCTCATCACCGCCACCCGCGGCGAGATGGGCGAGATCGTCGCGCCCGACCTCGACACGCCGGACAACCACCGACGGCTCGGGGAGATCCGCATGTCGGAGCTCGAGGGTGCGATGGGCGTCCTCGGCGTGACCGAGTGGGACAACCTCGGCTACCGCGACTCGGACATGATGGGTCGCGCCGGGAACAACGATCCCCGATCGTTCTGGCGCGCCGACATGGACGAGGCCGCCGGGCGACTCGCGTGGATGATCCGGCGCTACCGGCCCGGCGTCGTCACGACGTACAATGAGTTCGGCGGGTACGGCCACCCCGACCACATCCGGGTCCACGATGTGTCCGTGCGGGCCTTCGACCGCGCCGGCGATCCTGCCTGGTACCCCGATCAATTGACGCCGGGGTCGGGTGGGTCGGGACC
>VBHW01000234.1:0-5713 GCA_005881055.1 Chloroflexota bacterium | reverse complement strand
CGAGTCGGTGATCCCCGCCTCGGCGCGGGAGGCGATGGCATCGATGATGGCCGAGCTGGGCGAAGCCGACCCATGGTCGCCGCCAACGGACGCCACGCCCGAGCAGCTGGCGGAGTACGAGACCTGGATGGCGCGCGTCCTCGTCCCCGACGAGCAGATCACGACGCGCGTCGACGTCTCCGACGTCCTGCAGCTCAAGTGGGATGCCCTGCGCCGCCATGTCACGCAGATCGCCGACGACTTCCCGTTCGTGCGCCTCGGCCTCGAGGGCTGGCGCAGATCCTGGTCGGCCGAGGCGTTCATCCTGCGCGCGTCGCGCGACGTCGAGGTCCAGCTGCCCGAGACCGACCTCTTCGCGGGCCTCTGAGAACGCCTGTCCGTCGCACTTGATGCCCCGCGGGGCATCGCGCGGTTTCGGAGCGGCCGAACTTGCGCCCACGGGGAATTCGCCTCCTCAAAGCGGGTCGTTGATACCCGGCAGGGCATCGGTATCAGAGCTGTCGACCCCTTGGCGCCCAAATCGTGCACGGACGAGGCAGCCAGTCAGGGCTGCAAAGTCCGGCCGGCGCTCAAATTCTTCCCCGGCGCAAACTTGGCCACCTCGAGCGGACCAGGCTGAGAGGCCACTCGTGGGACCCAGGCCCGCCACGGCCGCTGGACGGCCGCTACCAGGGCAACAGCTTCTTCGAGGCGTCGTAGAGCTGGCCGAGGACGACGCGGCCGTCGCCGGCCGGATCGAGGAAGTTCGGCTGGGCGCCGTCGAGGATGATCGTCGGCCGCAGGCGAGCCTGGACGAGCCGCGACCCGCTGAACGTGAGCTCGAGGAGGAGCCCCTCCGAGGTCGGCTCGGACCACGTCTGGTCGAACACGAAGTTACCGAGCGCGTACCAGATCGGACGGCCCTTGTAGACCTCCATCGCGCCCACCCAATGCGCGTGGTTGCCGATGACCATGTCGGCCCCCGCGTCGATGATCCCGCGGGCGAGCGCCTGCTGGCCGGCGAACGGCGTGGCCCGGTACTCGGTGCCCCAGTGCGGATAGACGATGACGACGTCGGCGCCGGCCTTGCGAGCCGCACGGATGTCCGCCCTGACGCCGGTCAGCGTCAACCGGGCGCTGCCGGGCGTGCCCGAGCCCGCCGCGTAGGCCGCGGCGATCGCGTCGTAGCCGAGGATCGCCACCGTCAGTCCGTGAACGCGGAGGAGCGCCGGTCGATGGGCGGCGACGACGTTGCGACCGCCGCCAGCGTGCCTGAGCCCGTACTTCTCGAGGTTCGCGATCGTCTGGAGGACCCCGGTCCGGCCGGCGTCGCCGATGTGGTTGTTCGCGATCGAGACGACGTCGATGCCGGCGTTGCGCAGGCCAGCGATGAGGCGAGGATCCGCCGAGAACACCGTCCCCTGGGTGTGGTACGAGAACGAGTTCGGCGCGGGGTTCTCGAAGTTCGCGACCGCGATGTCGGCGCTCGAGAGCAGGTGACGGACGGCACCGGCGTTGCCCGTTCGGCGGGTGATAGGCACCGGCCAGTCGAACGAGGAGCAGCAGCGCCGGCCGGTGATCTCGGCCGTGCCCCCGTCGAACGGGAAGTCGACGCCCTTCCCGAGGAGGCGCACCTGCTTGTAGACGCCGCGGTCGAGGAGGATGTCGCCGCCGGCCACGATCGTCCACGTCCCGGACGGCTGGAACGGGCGGGCGTCCGCCGTCAGCCGCGCGGTCAGCTTCCAGCCGGTCCTGGTCGTCACCCGATCGACCCCGAAGAGCGACCGGCCGCTCCACGCGAGCGCTCGCACCGCGGGCGAAACCTGGGAGGCCCGCACGAACGCGAGCCGTCGGCTATCGGCGGCGAGATCGCGCTCGAGCGCCGCGACCGAGTTCGCGAGGACGAGCCGCGAGCCCGCAGCCGAACGCGTCGTCCCGAGGGCGGCGAGGATGCCGTCGGCATCCCCCGCGACGAGCTCGAGGGTCCGCCAGCGCGAGTTCGTGCCCGCGACGACCCCCTGGACGGTCGCCGGGCTCAGGGAGAACATGGTCGTACGGAAGTCGGTGACCGGCACGATCGGCACGGCCGCGAGCGCCTGACGACCGGGGGACGGAGTCGGGCCCGGAGAGGCCTCCACCCTGCCCAGCTGCGATGCGACCTCCGCGAACGCGCCGCTCCCGGATGCCGCGGGGAGGGGATTCGACTGCCGCGGGTCGACCTGCCGACCCGCCGAGCATCCCGAGCGCGAGCAGCGGGACGAGGGCCACGCCGAGCAGGGCGAAGAACCTGGGGTTGGAAAGCCGCCTCACGTGGGCCGATTGTGCCATGGCCGGCGCTATCGGCACTCGGGTACCCTCCGCGCATCGTGACCACGCTCGGGGCTGCCGCCCCCGTCGTCGCCCTCCGCAGGCTCTTCGCCGAGCCGCTGCCGATCGGCCGTCGCCATCTCCCGCCGATCGGCCTCGTGCTGCTCGCGACGATCGGCGCGCTCCTCCTCGCGGTCGTCGCGACCGGCCACTGGGCGCAGCCCAACGACGAGCACGCGTACTGGCTCGCCGGGCAGCGATTGCTCCACGGCGAGCCGCTTTACGACCCGAGCGCGAGCTCGAACACGCCGTTCGCCTACTGGTACCCGCCGGTCGTCGCCCAGGTCGTCGCGCCGATCAGCGCGATCCTCCCCTCCGAGGCGTTCAGCTGGGCCTGGCTGGCCCTGCTCCTCGGCTGCGCGTGGTGGCTCGCCGGTAGCCGGCCGCTCCCGTTCCTCGCGCTCGTGGCGTTCGTCCCGGTCGCCACGGAGCTCTGGTTCCGCAACGTCCACCTCATCCTCGCGGTCCTCGTCGTGCTCGCGATCCGGCGGTGGCCCGGCCTGTTCGCGGTCGGGGCGGCGATCAAGCTCTCGCCCGGACTCGGCGTCGTCTACCTCGCCGCCCGCGGCCGCTGGCGAGACGCGATCCTCACGTCGGTCGTTGGCCTGGCGATCCTCGCTGTGAGCGTCGCCCTCTCGCCGTCCGCATGGGCGCAGTTCCTCGACGTGCTCCGGGCCCGGGGCCCGGCGGACGCCTCGTCGTTCCTGCTCGTGCCGTACTGGCTGCGGGCGATCGTCGGGCTGGGCCTTGCGATCGCGGCCGCGCGGTCCCGGCCACGCATCGGCGAGCCGCTCCTCGTCGTCGCGATCGTCGTCGCGCTGCCGACGCTGTGGTTCACCGCGCTGTCGATGCTCGCGGCGCTCGTGCCGCTCGTGCTCTGGCCAGCGCTATGGCCCGCCACCTCCGTGAGCCGCCGCGAAGATCGCACCCAGGAGTGACGTCGCGTCGCTCGTGTCGTGGGGCAGCGCCCAGATCATGACGCCCGACGCATCGCGCATCGCCAGCTGCGTCTTCGCCCGCATCGTCGCGATCCCGTTGTAGTTGACGGTCGTGCCGAGGTAGTCGATCGAGTCGACGCTCGCCGCGATCGGATCGGTGGCGACGAGCTTGCGGTACGGGACCTCGGTGGGTCGGCTGTAGAAGGGCACCCCGAGGACGGTCTTCTCCCGAGGCAATCCCCGACCGCTCCAGTACCCGAGCGACTCCTCCGCGTAGGCGAGCGGCGAATGGCTCGACCCCGGGGCGTCGTAGGCCATGACGTTGAGGAAATCGACGAGCGGGAAGACCTCGGCCGGGATCCCGTAACCGGTCGAGCCCTCCGCCACGACCGCGGACGTCAGCAGGCCCCCGGGGGGAAGGGCCGCCCGGAGCTCCGTCATGAGCGCGCGGTAGTTCACCGACGACTGGCCGGGGTCGGGGTATTCCCAGTCGATGTCGATCCCGTCGAGCGCATGGTCGGCGACGAAGCCGCGCAGGACGCCGACGAAGGTCGCCCGGTGCGCCGGATCGGCCGCCATCGCCTCGAACTCGTCGTCCCAGCCCCAGCCGCCGACGGAGACGAGCACCCGGACGCCGCTCGCGTGGGCCCGCGCAACGATCTCCTCGAGCTTCCAGGGATTGACGAGGTCCGCGACGGTCCCGTCGGAGTGCGGGATGAGGAACGCGTAGTTGACGTGAGTCAGCTCGTCGAACCGGATCTGCTCGACGGCACCGTCGCTATCGAGCGCATAGCCGACGATCCGGAACGTGTCGGGCTTGGGGGATGGACGAACGGACGCGGCGGGGGCGGACGCCGCCACTGCGGGGGTCGCCTGCTGCCCTGACCCCGGGGGAGTCACTCCGGCGCATCCGCCCGCGACGAGGGCCATGCATGCGAGGACGGCAACCGTGACGCGCCACACGGCCGAAGCGTACGCCACGGCGGGGCCGCGACAGGCCATCGGTAAGGGGGAGGAAGGTGGCGGACCCGACCGGATTCGAACCGGCGATCTCCAGCGTGACAGGCTGGCATGTTGGGCCGCTACACCACGGGTCCGGGAACGGCGACTCGGCAGGATAGCAGGTGCGCCGACCCTTGTCGCTCGCACCGTTCGGGGTTGTAGCCCATTTGTTGCGTTTAGCAGTGATGGTGCCACTGGGGCGTGAATCAATGCCCAGTGGGGCATGGCTGCGGGGGTTCGATCTTCGAACCACGCACGAATTGCTGGAGCCGATCCCCGAACAGACGGTGATCTGCGATCTCGTAGCATCCCGACCGCTAACTGGCGCATTTCGACGGCTCAGCCGGTGCGGAGGCCACACCGGTCAGCCTGACCTGGATGTCGGCGCGACCGGACGCGGCCTACTCCTATACGTCCTTACCGCGCGGCTCCCGAGTCGAACATCACCCAGCCGTTGCCGAGCTGGCCGGCGAACGCGGCGACCTTGCCCGTCTTCGCGTCATACGCGGTGACCGATGCGGGCTGGTTCGTCTCCTGGCCGTGCGCGTCGACCCCTGACATGCCCGAGGCGTAGACGAACCGGCCGTCCGCGCTGGCCTTGATCGATACGAGGTCCGCCAGCGCCTCCCAATGCCCGGCGAGCTCGAGCGTTCGCGGATCGAGGACGAGGACGCCCGCCGAGCCACCGCTCGGGTCAGTGAAGTCCTGGCCGTTCACGGTCAGGAGGTACAGTCGCGAGCCGTCGGGGGAGATCGCGATCGAGGGCTCGAGCCAGACCTTCGCGGCGGCTGACGGGGCGATCCAGCCGCCGAGCGTGCGCCCGAGGCCGGCGAGCGGGTCGGATGTCGCCGCGGATCCGCTGATCGCCGCCTTGTCGATCACCTTGCTCGTCACGGCGCCCGTCCCGAGGTCGACCCGGGCGATCGTCCAGCCGAACGGGTCCCAGAGGTAGAGGGCGTGCTGCTGCCGCGACAGCATCTGACCCGAGACGTACCGGCCGGCGAACAGGCTGGAGATGTCCGAGTCCGAGATGAACGAGCCGTCGAGCGCGATACGCCGAACGATCGTCTTGTAGCCACTCGACTGGTTCACGCACAGTGAATAGAGCGTGTCGGCGTCGCCAAACGCCCCCTGGTTCTCGCGACAGTCCTCGTCCGCCAGCGTTCCCGAGCCCCACGGGAGGCGGCTCACCGAACCGAGGCTTCCCGAGCGGAGGGACGCCGTCCAGTACGCCGTCTCTTCGATCTGGTTCTGGTTCGCGACCGTTGCCTGGATGAGGACGTGGCGCCCGTCGGGCGAGAACGTGACCGTCGGCGCCCACGCGAACCGACCGGTGCTGCCCGAACCACCGTTCGGCGTCGGCGCCGCGCCAGACGCCGCCGGCCCCGGGCCCGCAGCGGTCGACGAGGGCTGGGTATCGAGGCGAA
>VBHW01000233.1 GCA_005881055.1 Chloroflexota bacterium | reverse complement strand
CCTCGCGCAGATCAGGTCCGTGCCCAGGTTGTCGCCGACGTAGCTGACCGTGCACGATCCGGTGCCTTCGTCCGTGTCGCACGTGAGGTCGGGGCTGTTCCCGGGGTTGTTCGGGTTGTTCGGGCTGCCGGCCATGAAGTAGAACCGGACATGGGTGGACGTCCCGGGCCCGTTGAAGACGTTGCCGTCCTGGTCGTAGACGGTCGCGGTGAGGTTGAACGTCGAGCCGGACAGGCCCGAGGCCGATTCCGGCCCGACGTCGAGGTACGTCGCAACCGAGGCACCGCGCACCGGGACGCCGACGGGTGCGAGGGCGAGCGTGATGAACGCCCCTGCCAACCATGCGACGGCGACGCGCCGGCCAGGCGCGCGATGCCTACGCGCTCGGAATCGACGGCTCAACGCTGGCCCCCGGCGACCCCTCGTCGCCATTGGTGGCCCCGAGATGGGGCCGGATGAATACGCCCCGAATGAAACGACGTGCCCGGCTCGCGCGATAGTCGCCTGTTCGTCAGGCGCGGCCTATGTGCAGCGAGGCAACGCGCGCGTCGACGCGAATCGAGGCCGTCGAGTACCGGTTGAGGGCGGGGTACTTTCGGCTGATTCGTGCGGGCGGAGGACCCGATCGTCGATCGAACGGGCCGACGTGGCCGTCAGGCGAGGCCTGCTCCGAGCCCAACGAGCCGGGCAATTCGCTCGCCGCAGCGCTCGAGCGGACCCGTGCCGGCGGCCATCGCGGCCTCGACCGACTGCGGCGCCTCGACGACAGGCACCGCGATTGCACCCTCCGCGGCGAGAGCCTCGGCGCCCGCCGGCTCCACGCCGCCGCTAACGGCCAGGCACGGGATGGCTGCGGCCCGCGCGCGCCGCGCAACCCCGAGCGCGGTCTTGCCGAACGCCGTCTGGGCGTCGATGCGACCCTCGCCGGTGACGACGAGATCGGCGCCCGCGAGCTTGCCCGCGAGGTCCGTCTCCGCCATGACGAGCTCCACGCCGGGGACGAGCTCGAGCGAGCGGAAGTGATCCCGGATCGCGAGGAGGCCGAATCCGAGGCCGCCGGATGCCCCGGCGCCGGGCGTGTCCCGCTCGCGACGGCCTGCCGCAGCCTCGAGGGCGTCCGCCCACCGGCCGAGCCGTCGATCCAGCTCCACGACCTGGTCGGGCGTCGCGCCCTTCTGCGGCCCGTACGTCGCGGCCGCGCCGCGCTCCCCGAGGAGCGGGTTCGTGACGTCGCACGCGATGCGCGCGTCGACGCCGCCGAGGCGCGGATCGAGGGCCGCGAGGTCCGGCGCGCCATCCTCGCTGAGGGCCCCCGACGGCGGTCTCCCGGCCAGGGCGGCGATCAGCCCGCTGCCCCCGTCGGTGGTCGCGCTCCCGCCGATCCCGAGCACGAGGTGCGTGATCCCCTGGTCGAGGGCCGCGAGGATGAGCTGGCCCGTGCCGTACGTCGTGGCGCGAATCGGGTCACGGTCGGCCTGCGCGACCCGGGAGAGGCCTGAGGCCGCGGCCATCTCGACGACCCCGGTCCGCCCGTCTGCCGACCGCAGCCAGCGTGCGGTGATCGGGCGGCCGATGGGGTCGGCGACCGGCGCCTCGCGGGACTCCCAACCGCCCGACGCCTCGATCGCGACGAGCGTCCCCTCGCCGCCGTCCGCAAGCGGCGCGAGCACGAGGCGATCGTCCGGGCGTCCGCGGGCCCACCCCGTCGAGAGCGCGCGGGCGACCTCGACCGATGTCAGGGAGCCCTTGAACGAGTCGGGCGCGAAGAGGACGGTGAGCGGCCGGCTGCTCGACACGGCCGCGGCCTAGTGGAGCGAGGGCTCGAGGATCGCCGCGCCCGTCTCGCGCCGCTTCTCCAGGTACTCGGGGATGCGGATGATCGGCGGTCGCTCCTGGTCCGCCAGCTCGATCACCTCGAGGCTGAGCCGTCCACGGCCGGAGCGCGGGAGCTTCATCGTCGAGCCCATCTCCGCGAACAGCCGCGTCTTGCGCCGCTCCTCGAGGCGCTTCATGCACGCCTGGAGAATGACGAAGCTCATCCGCGAGAGGCCCTCGAGCTCCTGGTTGCGATGGACTCGGCGCTCGAGGTCGACCTGGCCGAGGCCTTCGAGCCCGACCCGCTCGGCGACGTCGATGAGGTGCCCGAGCTCGACCGCGTAGCCCGTGAAGAACGGGATCGTCTCGAGCAGCGCCCGCCGCCCGGCGTACTCGCCCGACAACGGCTGGATGAGTCCCGAGAGCTCCGGGAAGAAGAGGTTGATGAGCGGCCGCGCGACGAGCTCGGTGACCCTGCCGCCGCCGCCCTCCTTGAGCTGCCCGCCCTCGACGATCGGGCGCTGGTAGTAGCCCTTGACGTACTGGAGCCGCGGCTCGTGAAGCAGCGGCCCGAGCGTCCCGTAGACCATCCGGGGATGCCAGTTCCGGACGTCGGTATCGGCCCAGACGATGATGTCGCCGGTCGTCTCGAAGACGGACTTCCAGAGGGCCTCGCCCTTGCCCCGGAACGAGCCATAGCGCGGCAGGACGTCCGGATGCTGGACGACCCGCGCCCCTTCCGCCTCGGCGATCTCGCAGGTCCGGTCGGACGAGGCGGAATCGATGACGAGGATCTCGTCGAGGAGCGGGACACGGCCCATCATCTCGCGGATCGCCCGACGGACGATCGGGCCGATCGTCTCCTCCTCGTTCAACGTCGGCAGGACGAGCGACACCGTCAGGCCCTGCTTCTCCTTGAGCTGGACGAGGCGGCGGAGGTCGGCGAATTCGGCGTGGTGGAAGTTGGCCTCGCCGAACCAGCGCTCGACGCGGGCGGGGACGGCGCGTGCCTCCTCGGCGGCGCGGTCGGCCGCGGCAAGCGTCTCCGCGTGGGCTGCAAGCGTCTCGAACGTCTGGCGGCCGATCGCGTCACGGGTCTTGACGACGACGACCGTTGGCCTTGCCCGAGCGGCGATCGCCTCCGGCAGGGCGCCGAACAGGTACGACTCGCCGTTCGCCCCGGCCGGCTGCGCCGAGGCGCCCATGACGACGAGGTCGGCCTTCTCCGCCTCGCGGAGGATCGCGTTGCGAACATTTGCCGCCTCACGAACGATCCCCTCGCCGCGGCCCCTGAGGTGCTGGCGGAGGAACTGGGCGAGGGCATGCTCGGCCTGGGCCCGGACCGCCAGGGTGATCCCCGGCGGGACGAAATGGAGGACACTGACGAGGGCGTCATGACGGGTTGCGATCGCGTCGGCATAGCGGACCGCGAGCTCGGCGTGCGGCCCGCCGCGGACCGGGACGATGATCCGGCGGAT
>VBHW01000232.1 GCA_005881055.1 Chloroflexota bacterium | reverse complement strand
CTGCCGGCAATCCGATGGCCCGCATGGCCGAGCCCAACGCGGATCCTCGGGACGGCATCGTCCTGCGCATCCATGAGTCGACGGGCCGGCCCGCCCCCGCGAACGTGTCGACCCTGTGGCCGATCACCGGGGCGATCGGGACGAACGCGACCGAGGAGACGTCGCGGACCGTGCCGACCTCCGACGATGGTGTTGCGCTGCCGCTCGAGCCGTTCGAGATCGCCACCCTTCGGGTCATGCCGAGGGCCGCCACGGAGTCCTCGGCCGCCACGGAGTCTTCAGCCGCGCCGGGAGCAGAGCTCGGGCCACGCGCGGAACCGGCCCAGCCCGTCTATTCGCAGTACTGGATGCACAACAAGGGCGCCGCGCCGTTGGGCTACCAGCCGGTGACCGTCCAGGTCCGTCCGCGGTTCGTGCGCGGCGGCGGCCCGTACCGGGTCGAGGCAATCGTCGCGTCCGGGCGGCCCGACGCGGCAACGCCCGGCACCGTGACGGTCGTGGCACCGCCCGGCTGGACGGCATCGCCCCCGAGCCGTCTCTTCACGCTGGCGCCCGGCGCACATCTCGTCCTCGAGAGCACGCTGACGCCGGCGAACGACGCACGGCCGGGACGGTACTTCGCGGCGGCACGCATCGAGGACCAGTCCGGGCAGGTCCACGAGGATGTCCTGACGATCGATCACGACCCCGTGCTCGCGGGATGGGATGGCACGGGACGCGGCGAGACCATCGCGGAGCGGCCGTTGCTCGGGCAGGCCATGGCGCGGGCCATGCGGCGAGCTGAGCCCGCGGCCGACGCCGAGGGTGCGGGCGGCGCAGAGCCTGCACGCGAGCCAGGAAGCGAGCTCGAGGTCGCGATGCTCACTCGCCAAATCGACCTGGCCGCGGGCGAGCGCGATGCGATCCGGGTGCGGCTCCGAAATCTCACGTTGGGTGAAATTCGGGGCGAGGCACAGATCATCAGCCCGCACGAGACGTGGTCGGCCATCACGCCGTGGACCCAGGGGTTCGCGGTGGGGCCGGAGGATGAGACGACCGTCGACTTCGCTGTCGAGCCGCCCCACGACCATCGGGGCGGCACCTACTGGGCGCTCGTCAAGGTCATGTTCTTCGGAAGACTCCAGTACACGGAGTCGATCCGTGCCCGGATGACGGGCGCCGTGGTTCGCGAGCGGCCTCGGGCCGCCACGCCGGTCGGCGCCCCGGTCAGCTCGTAGCAGTCAGCGGCGATCGGACGACGGTCGTCGCCGCCACTGCCGAAACATCGGAGGCACACGTGGCGACAGACATCAAGGCAGGCGTCCTGCCGTGGGGCCAGTACACCGACTGGCCGTCACTCAGAGACGCCGGTCGGCGCGCCGACCAGCTCGGGTACGACTCGCTGTGGACGTGGGACCACCTCTACCCCATCCAGGGCGACTGGCGCGGTCCGATCTTCGAGGGCTACATGATCCTCGCCGGATGGGCGGCGGTCACCTCGCGTGCCACGCTCGGGCTCATGGTCGGCGCGAACACGTTCCGGAACCCTGCCCTCGTGGTGAAGCTCGTCACGACGCTCGACCACATGAGCGACGGGCGCGCCGTCCTCGGCATCGGCGGTGCGTGGTTCGGGCGCGAGCATGAAGCGTACGGCATCGACTTCGGTTCCGGGTTCGGGGAGCGGCTCGACTGGCTCGACGAGGCCGTCGAGCTCATGCGTTCGATGCTGCACGGCGAGGAAGCCACGGCCCGAGGACCGCGGTATCGGGCGACGAACGTCCGCAACGACCCTGCCCCGCTGCAGGAGCACCTGCCGATCCTCATCGGGGGCGACGGCGAGAAGAAGACGTTGCACACAGTGGCGAAGTACGCGGACGCTTGGAACACGGGCGGAGACCTCGACTTCGTGCGCCACAAGGACGAGGTCCTCCGACGCTGGTGCGAGGAGGTGGGTCGCGACGAGTCGGAGATCGAGCGAACGCTCGGGCTCGGGCTCGTGGTCATCCGCGACAGCCGAGGCGACGCGGAACGGTACGTCGAGGAGGTGCAGCGGCGGCATCCGGGCTACGACGACCCGCCCAAGATCGGCACATCCGAGGAGATCGCCGACTCACTGGTCCCGTACGTCGAGCTCGGCTTCCGGCACATCTTCTACGACCTCACGGCGCCGTTCGACGCGGAGACGCTGGAGCGATTCGTGACCGAGGTGAAGCCGGCTCTCGCGTCAGGGGTTGGGGCCGCCCCGCGCTGAGTCGATCGCGTCGTAGGGTGGAAGGAGCGGCGTCCCGAGGCGCTCGTGCAGGAGCCGCATGTCGGCGAAATCGGTCGGGCCGGGCTCGTATCCCGTGGCGTGATCGACCATCTGCACCTCCGCCGTCAGGCAGCTGACGACGCGGGAGCCGACACGGCCGGTACCCAGGAAGCCGGCTGCCGGAAAGACCCAGTCCTCGCCGCTCTCCATGCGGTACACGCCGTCGCCTGCGGCGTCGAACCGGACGGGGTGCACGTCGATCTCCCGGCCGGGCCGATCACGAAGAACGAAGTTGGAGTCCGGGACCCCCCTGACGAGCCGGTAGCCCAAGGCCGCCATGGACTCGGACATCCCGGGCACGTCCTCGAGCGCGAGGACGAGGTCGAGATCGGTGTGGCGACGAGTCACCTCACCGAGCAGCGCATCCACGCCCCACCCGCCGTCGAGCCAGACACGGATCGATGACCGATCGAGTCGATCCAGGATCTCGAGGACGTCGCGCCGGGTCATCTCGACGGAAGGCGCCGGATCGGCCACCCTCAGTCGCGTTGGCGAACGTGCACGCTCGGGCGCACCCGGGAAGGATCGACCCGGAGTGCTACGTGCGCCCAATCGGTCGACTCCTCGATGGTCGACGCTTCGTCCGGGCCGTTCCCGTCGTGGAAATGCCACCGGACGTCGTCGTCCTCCTGGATCCCCGTTGGCCACGGCATCGAGCTCCGCCACCAGGCGTCGGCCTGGCCGATCCCAACGAGAAGGCCGAGTCCGGGTAGTCCCCTGGTGGCCAGCCAGGCCAGGAGGATCGCAAGCGGGGCGCCTGCCCCGATGAGGATGAGGACTGTCCCGATCAGATCCATCGTCATTGCCCTATGTGGGCCCCATGACCAGAGCCTACACCCGTCGTCCCTGCGCCCAGTACGGGTCTCCGGGAGGGACGTGTAGCCCGGACGGGGCGTCAGTCCGCGATCAGATCCAGGTCCACTCGGCTGAGCCGGTCGGGGTCGGCAAGGATGTCGATCGACACGATCCGGCCGCCTGCCACGGTGGCCGAAACGACGGCGAGGGGACGGCCGTCCGGAGTCCAGGCCACGCCTCCCGGGATCCCGTTGACCAGGGCTCGCGTCGCCGTCTCGCCAAATTGCCGGAACGACATCGCCCTCGCCGCGACGGCCTCTGCTCCGCGAACCATGGTGACCAGGTCAGGACGCGCGGCGCCGCCGTCGGAGCGGAGCACGACGTCCGGGTCGAGCACGGCCAGCAGCCG
>VBHW01000231.1 GCA_005881055.1 Chloroflexota bacterium | reverse complement strand
GGCCATCGCGTCCGTTGTCGGCGTCAGACCGCGCCGGGGTCGAGCGGGCGGGCTGCGGCCGCCGTCGCGCCGGAGTCCGGCTGCGCGCGACGACGGCGGCGAGCTCCTCGCTCCCCGCGGACGCGTCCTCGTCTTCCCGCCCGGATCGCTGGCTGAGGAACGCCGGCGTCCGGGCGTGTGGGTCCTCGCCCTCGTCCTCTGCCGCCGCGGCGGGCTCCTGACGGCCATCGTTGAGCCAGCGCGACGTCGACAGGCCGGCGGAATCGGGCGGCCGGTTGGCGGGAGCCCACGGTGGTGGGGCCGCCCAGTCCCGACTCCCCGGCCGGTGCCGGAAGATCCGCTCGTCGTCCGTCGCCCAGGGCTCCATCGGCCGATCGGGGTCGCGGCCGCCGACGTCACGACCGTCGTCGCGCGGCTGCCGCAATGCCCGCCGCGGCCGCGGCCGAGCCGGCCTGGATGCCATCTCCGTCGCGATCGCCGCCATCTCGCGCTGAGCCCTCGTCGGCCGGAGCCGCTCGGCCGGCCTCGACGTGCGCCGCCTCGCGCCGCGCCCAGTCCTGGAACGTCGGACAGGTCGGGAAGCCGGCGGACAGGCAGTACGACTCCTGGTGCGCGATGGCGCGCGGCGCGGGACGACGTTCCGCGTAGCACCGGTGACGGTGGTCCGGACGCTCCGCGCGGGCGTCCCGGTCGTCATCGAAGGCGACGAATGGGCAGGCCGTTGCGCGGTCGACGGGCGCAGGTCCGCGTTCGGTCATCGACGGCCATGATACCCGCGGCCCTTCGTCCGGCGCCCGAGCCGGCAAGGTGGCGAGATCGCTGCGGCCCGCGACCAGCGTGCGTCGGCCAGCCGACATCGAGCGTGGCGAACCGCGCGTTGCCACGAGGACGGCGGCGTGCCACGATGCTCGGGCGCGGCCGGACCGGCCGTACGGCGCCCCTTTGGAGGACCCCGTCATGGGCGACGACGACATCCCTGGCTCCAGGCCCGACATGGCAACGCCGGACGTCGGCGGCTCGATCACGTTCGATTTCGATGGCCACGTGCGCAAGGTCGAGGTCGACGTCCAGATCCCCGGCTCGAGCGGCGACCCAGCACACGTCGAGTGGAGCCCGGGCGAGCACGATCCGGCGTCACCGGCCGGCCCCGGCTGGATGCCCAACTTCTCGGATCCGAACGCCCCTACGTACAACCCGCTCCCGGTGCCGCCGGGCTGGCACCGGGACCCGGTGACCGGCATCGACTCTCCGGATCTCCACCTGCCCGCCTCGGGCGACGCGCCGGCCTCGGAGCCGGGCGACTACCCAACGCCGAGCTCCGACGAGATGCCGGCCTGAAGGCGGCCGCGCCCGGCACAATGACCGGGTGATCGAACAGGGACACAACCGGCGGCGCGCTGCCGTCACCCTCCTCGGCTACACGTCGTTCCTTCTCATCGGGTGGGCGGGCGTCCTCGTGCCCGCCCTCATCCGGCCGATCGAGGACGCGTTCGGCCAGTCGGATGCCGGTATCGGGGTCTTCTACCTCATCTTCGCGGCGTTCGCCGCACTTGGGCAGGCGTCCGGCGGGCTCCTGACCGAGCGTGTCGGCCGGCGGACCGTCCTCGTCGCCGCCGGGCTCCTCCTCGGGACCGGCCTCGCTGCGCTGGCCCTCGCGCCGACCTGGGCCGTCTTCATGGCGGCGGCAGTCCCAGCGGGACTCGGGGGCGGGGCGATCGATGGAGGCGTCAACGGGCTCTTCCTCGCCCTGCATCCGCGACCGCGCGGCGGGGCGCTGAACCGACTCCACTTGTTCTTCGCGATCGGAGCGCTCGTCGCCCCGTTCGTCGCGGGACGCCTCGTCATCGCCGGGATTGCCTGGCCGGCGGTCCTGCTTGCCACCGGGGTCGTCGCGCTCGCGGTTGCGCTCTTCTTCGGGATCGTCGAGATGCCGTCCGGGCGGGTCGAGTGGGCGGCCTCCGCGGCGGTCGAGCCTTCGGTCGACCCGGCGACACGGCCGGAAGCCGACGGGTCTCGGTCTCGCGAGCGTCGGATCGGAATCGACGCCCGCCCGTTCGCCTTCCTCGCCGTCGGCATCGGCTCCTACGTCGCGGCGGAGATCGGAGTGTCGAACTGGGTGGTGCGGTTCTTCGACAGCGCTCCGCTCGACGTCGCGACAGCGAGCCTGTCGCTGTTCTGGGGCGGCTTGACCGCCGGCCGGCTCCTCTCATCGGCGATCGCCGATCGTTTCGATCCCGTGGCATTCGCAGCCGGGTCCGTCGGGCTCGCGGCCGCGGCTCTCGTCGGTGCGGTGCTGGCGCCGTCCGTGCCGCTCTCGATCGCGCTCTTCGCGCTCGGCGGTGTGTGCTTCGGTCCCGTGTACCCGATGATCATGGTCGTCGGAGGCACGCTGTATCCGCACCGGCTCGCTGCCGTCAGCGGCGGCCTCGGCGGAGCCGCGGTCGTCGGATCGATCTTCTACCCGCCGCTCGTCGGCCTCATCTCCGTCCAAGTCGGCATCGGGGCCGGCATGCTCGGTGCCGGCCTGCTGAGCGTCGTCTGTGCGGTCGCGCTCGTTGGGGCCAGCTTCTTCGCGAGGCGACTCTCTGTCCGACCCGATCCTGCGGGCACGACCGCAGCGGGCGCGGGCCCCGGGTGAATTAGCGACTGAGGCCGGTCACGGTGACGCCTGTTGATCGACTGAGGCCCGTCAGGCCTCCGAACGAGAGCGTCCGACCGATGCCGCGATGAGCGGGGCCGCCAGCATCTCGCGAGCGCGGCCGGGGACCGGGCGAGCGTCGGCCGCGGGCCGGCTCACGACGATCGCGAGCGGGCCTCCGCCGATCCGGTCGGGCCGCACATCGACGACCGCGCCGGCCGCAAGTTCCATCGCTCGCGGCAGGAGGCGTTCGCCATAGCGCAGGCCGGCCAGCACGACCCGGTCCGCCTGCCGGTTCGCGACCAGCCCGATGCCGCCACGGATCGACTCGAGATCCTGGTCGAGGCGCGAGGGTCGACGCGCATGCCTGCGCTCCATGTCCCCAACGTACCGACGCGCCCCAAGAAGCCGGGGCCGGGCGCCTCGCCCGGACGCTCAACGCCCGCTCAACAACGCCCGCTCAACAACCCCGCCCAACCCCGGGCGACAGCCTGCTCAGGCGGGATCGGCCTCGCGAACGCGGTAGCCCACCCCGGGCTCCGCGACGACGAGGCCGGCGACCTGGCCCGTCGGATCTGCCGCCGCGAGCTTCCGTCGCAGCCGGCTCACGTACACGTGGAGGTAGTGCGCCTCCTCGGCGTAGCTCGTACCCCAGACGGCCCGGAGCAGGCGGGCCTGTGTCACGAGCGTGCCGGCCCGCGAGAGGAGCACCTTGAGGAGCTCGTACTCGCGCGGCGTCAGGTCGACGAGGACGTCGCCGACCCGCACCTCCCGGCGGGCGACGTCGAGGCTCACGAGGCCGACCTGCAGGTGGCCCTCCGGATCGGCCGCCGGACCCGCCGCTCGCCGGAGGAGCGCCGCGATCCGAGCGCGGAGCTCGATGAGCCCGAACGGCTTCGTGAGATAGTCGTCGGCGCCCTGATCGAGCGCGGCGACCCGGTCGCGCTCCTCGCCGCGGGCCGACACGACGAGGATCGGGGTCGTGGCGTCGTGGCGCACAGCTCGCACGACCGAGAGTCCGTCGCGGTCCGGCAGGCCGAGGTCCAGGAGAATGAGGTCCGGCCGCGCCGCATCCCACGCCCGCAGCCCCTCCCCGGCCGTGCCCGCCTCCTCGACCCGATACCCGTGACCCCCGAGGTTCGCCGCGATCGCCGTCCTC
>VBHW01000230.1:3904-4325 GCA_005881055.1 Chloroflexota bacterium | reverse complement strand
GACACGACGGCCGGTTCCCCGGATCGCGGGGCCTGATCACGCGGCGTCGTGTCGGGCGGCTCCAATCCTTCGGTACGCTCCGGGCCCTCGGTACCCTCCCGGCCCTCGGTACCCTCCCGGCCGTCGGCGGGCGCGTCCTCCTGGACGTACGCGAGGAGCTTCCGTCCGAGCGACGGCTCGTCCTCGCCCGTCGCCATCGCGAGTAACCCGAGGACGCGCTCGCGAAGGTCGGCCGGCGGCGGGGGCGCGATCGCGCGGAAGACCTTGCTGCTTCGGGTCCGCTCGATCACCTCGGCATCGTAGAAGAGCTCCTCGTGCAGCTTCTCGCCTGGTCGCAGGCCGATGACCTCGGTCGGCTGGCCGTCCGGGTCGCGGCCCGCAAGGCGGACGAGGTCGCGAGCGAGATCCACGATGCGGATCG
>VBHW01000230.1:0-3880 GCA_005881055.1 Chloroflexota bacterium | reverse complement strand
CCGAGCGCCGCCGCATCGAGGATCAGCCACGCGGCCTCGGGGATCGTCATGAAGAAGCGCGTCATGTCCGGGTGCGTGATCGTCAGGGGCTCGCCGTTCTCCATCTGCTCCTGGAAGATCGGAACGACGCTGCCGGTCGAGCCGAGCACGTTGCCGAACCGGACGGAGACGTAGGGCTGGCCGGTGAGCCGGGCCGCATCCGCCACGAGCATCTCACCGACCCGCTTGCTTGCGCCCATGACACTGGAGGGTCGGACGGCCTTGTCCGTCGAGACGAAGACGAATCGGTCGACGCCCGCGGCGGCCGCTGCATCGAGCATCACGAGCGTCCCGCCGATGTTCACGTGGACGGCATCTGAGGGATGCTCTTCCATCATCGGCACGTGCTTGAACGTGGAAGATCACCGATGGCGACTCGCGGGCTACGAGCCTGTGCATCGCCGCTCGACTGGACACGTTCGCGAGACGGATGTGCAACTCTCCGTCGCCCTGTCCCCTGCCCCTCCGCGTCTCGAGCTCGCGCTGGATCAGATACAGGGAGCTCTCGGCCCGATCGACGAGGACGAGCCGGCGTGGATGGAGGGCGAAGACCTGGCGGGCGAGCTCCGATCCGATCGAACCGCCCGCGCCCGTGATGAGGATGTCTCGATCGCGGATGATCTCGTGCACGCCGAGCGCACGCTCGGTCACGATCGGTCGGCGCAGCAGGTCCTCGACGCGCACCCGCCGGATGCGATAGGCGTCCACGCTGCCGTCGAGCAGGTCCGTCACTGACGGCACAGTCCGGACCTCGAGCTTCAGCGCGAGCGCGGCGTCGACGACGCGGCGCACGGCGACGCCCATGGCGCCCGGCATCGTGATGAGGACGCGCCGCGCTCTCGTCGTCGCCACCGCGCGCTCGAGGTCGCCGAGGCCACCCAAGACGCGGAGCCCCGCGACGATTCCGCCCTTGAGCGACATGTCGTCGTCGAGGAACCCGACCGGTCGCACGCCTGCGCCGGGGTTCTGCTGGGCGGACCGCGCCATGAGCACTCCGGCCCGGCCCGCGCCGTACAGCAGGGTCGCCTGCGGATCGCCCGCCGTCCGCCGGCTCCCACCGGTCATCATCTCCGAGGCCGCGCGGATTCCGAAGCGGACGCCCCCGACGAGGATGACGCTCAGCAGCAGCTCGATGGCCCAGAACGATCGCGGGAAGCCGACGGTCCAGCTCGGCTGCGCGATCACAGAGATGAGATAGAAGGCGACGATGCTGCCGAGGGAGCCGAGCGCTACGGCGATGACGATGCGTTCGAGATCTGGAACGCTGGCGAACCGCCAGCGCCTCCGATACAGGCCGAGCCGCACGTTCGTGAGCGTCCTCATGACGAGCAGGATGGCCACGACCGGGAGGAAGCCTGGGACGCGGAGCGGCTCGCTGATCCGATCGTATCGGAACGCCAGCGCGAGGTACGCAGCCGCCACGACTCCGACGAGATCGAATGCCAGGAGGTAGCGCTGGCGGACCAGGCGGCCGAAGCGGGCAGCGCGACCGGGCAGTCCACTGAGTGTCGCTGTGGATGGCCCCGCGCGTCGCGCGGGGAGCGATGGCAGGTTGAGCGAGATAGGGCGGAAGAGCGGACGGCGGACGGCCAACGGGACCTCAGGGGCACAACGGGGTTCGATGGCTGGGAGGACGTCGGGAGGCCGGTCGGCCGATGGCCGCCAGCCCAACGACGCCGATCGGCGCGCTCACGTGCGCGCCCCGGTCATCCTGTGGGCGGCGGCGGACGGGGCAACTGCCTCGATGAAGGAGGCGTTGCGTCGCGGTCCAATGCATCTGCAGCCGGCGTCCCCCCGCGGGCGCCGGACGGTCGGTGTGCGCGCTCGGTCATTTCCAGCTCCCTGGGCTGCACGTCGGCCGTGCCGTGTTACGCACGCCGACTGCGGGGAAGGGCGCAGCGTGGCCTTGATCGACCTAGGTACTAACCTCCTGTCCGACGACATCGACCCTTGGGCAGGCCGGCGCGTGCACGTACCAGCATGCGCGGTTGCCCGCGCCTTGAGGCGACGTTTCCCCGATCGCCATGTCCCCGAACGCTCCCTACCCCCGGATAACCCCGGCGGATCAAACCGTGTTAGAGCAGAGGCGCGACGTGCGATCTTCCCGGCCGTCCCGGGCGTGAGTGGCCTGAAGCCGATGGTGTCTTGTCTCGCCGGTCACACGCACCCCCGAGGCGCTGCGGTTGGCGAGTATGTCGACTCCAGAACCCACCCGACCGCATTCTGCTGGTCCGTTCCCGCCCCGGTCAAGTCTCAGTTTCTCAATAGACCGTCTGGATAGCGTCCCCGAGGATCGTCGACACCGATGGCGGTGCATTTGGTCAACGAGGCGCCTGCGAGGCAGGTGGTGGGATGGCGCAGGCCCGTCAGGGTCGGCCCGCCGCCAGCGTCTTCAAGGCAATGCTGAACGCGCTGAGGGTATCCGGCCGGAGCACGACTGTGACGCGTTCGATCGGCGTGTCCCCGGCGAGATGGGACGCGACGGCAGCGAGAGCCACGGCCGCGCCCTCGGCATGCGGGTACCCATAGATGCCGAGGCTGATGGCGGGCATCGTGACCGTGCGGGCGCCATGCTCGGCGGCCAGGCGCAGCGCGGCCTCGTAGGCGGACGCGAGGTCGCGTGCTTCGCCGTGGGCTCCGCCACGCCATCGCGGTCCGACGGCGTGGACGACCCAGCTCGCCGGCAACCGACCGGCGGTCGTCACGACGGCGCCGCCCGTCGGGCAATGGCGATCCCGGCCGTAGCGTCGCTCGAGGTCGGCCATGATCTCGGGTCCGCCCGCCCGGTGGATGGCCCCGTCGACCCCGCCGCCTCCGACCAGGGCGCTGTTCGCGGCGTTCACGATCGCATCGGCCGGGATCGTCGTGATGTCGCCAACGACGACCTCCAGTGTCGAGCCGGCGATGTCGATGCTGTCCACCCCCCGAGCTTAGCGCCGGCTCCAGCGCAGCGGGAACAGGGTGCTCCCGTTCCCGGTTGCCCACGCGAGGCCGGCGGCCGCGGGCGGCGCGCCTCCGGTCACCAGGGCGCCGACCCAGCCCACCGAGGAGCCATGGAAGCGGCTCTGGAGGATCGCCGGGTAGCGCGCGACGAGCCCGCGATTTGCCACGGTATCGCGGAGGACCCAGCAGCCGGCGACGGCGTACGCGTCGCCACCGCGCGCGGCCGCCAGTGCGCTGGCCTCGGCCATCTTGAGGTCGAACCGCCGCATCGCCGCGCCGAGGTCGTCGAGCCGGTTCCAGATCTCGACGACCATGAGCGTGCGATACGCGTCGTCACGGACGCCGACGTCGATCGATAGCCGGGGGTCAGCCGGCCGCGTCGGCAGCTCGAATGTCGCGGTCCGCCCGGTGGCACTCGCCAGGCGAAGGACCAGCTCCTGGACGGCGAGATGGCCCGCATCGGCCGGTTCGGCACTGATATCCCGACTGAGGCTCACCGCAAGTGGCCGATCCAAGGCGATGCCCATCGCAACCCAGAGCTCGAGGGTCGCGCGCGAACCGAGCCCGCGCTCGATCTCGCTCACACGGGACTGAACCACCCCGATGCGCCGACCCAGCGCCGCCTGCGTGATATGTCGGCGGAGCCTCGCCCGCCTGACCTCTGCGCCAAGGAGCGCTGCGATCCGCCGGGACTCCCGGAACCCGGCGATCTCGGCCTGGCTGCGCTTGGGCCCACGCATATCGCCGATAGCGTTACAAACCGAGCTTCGCCGGCAATTAGCTGCGGGAGCGAGCAGGACGGTCACGGAGTCTGTTTGATTCGTGGAGTGGCCAAGCCCTGTGGGGCCTCGCGTCGTCCGATGCAGGCACGCCTGCCCGCCAAATAGCGCTCGTGGCG
>VBHW01000217.1 GCA_005881055.1 Chloroflexota bacterium | reverse complement strand
CAGGTGCGTGGAGTGCGGCGTGGCGATGATCGCGACGTCGATGTCATGCCGGCCCAGGAGCGCCTCGGCCGACGGTTCCGCGTCGACCCCGTACTCCTCGGCGAACTGGCCTGCCCGGGAGCCCAGCGCGACCGCCGCCAATCTGGCCCGCTGGACCTCGGTTGTGAGTGCATCGCCGTAAACGCGGGCCATGTTGCCCGAGCCGAGGATCCCGAACGAGATATCACCCATCACCCAGCCCTCCTCACCCCTTTGCTGCCTCCGGCTCGCGAGCCCACGCAGTCATTCCCTGGCTCAGGCGTACTCGACGTTGCCGGGCCGGAACGGGTACGCCGCGATCGTCGCATCCTCGAGCCGGACACCGAGCCCGGGCTCGGTCGGGGCGTCCACCATGCCGTCGACGACGGCCCGGATGTTGTCGGGGGCGAGCGCGTACTCGACGTATCGGGCGTTCGGGCTCGCGAATGCCACGTGCAGGTTCGCCATGAGTCCGGGGCCGACCGCACCGCCGGTATGGACGATCAGGCCGACGTGGTGGTCCTCCGCCATGCGCGCCACACGGGCGCACGGTCCGACGCCGCCGACATGGCTGGCATCCGGCTGGACGTAGTCGAGGGCGCCCACCTCCAGCCATTGGGCGAACTCCGCCTCACCGGTCAGGCATTCCCCGCCCGCGATCGGGATCCGGGTATGCCGGCGCAGCTCCGCGTATCCGGCCGGGTCGTCGTAGCGCAGCGGCTCCTCGTAGAAGAGCAGGTCGAACTCCTCGACGGCGCGGGCCAGGTCGAGGGCGTTGCGCCGCGACCAGGGCTCCCGAACCTGCACGGCATGGCTGTCGATCGCGAGCTCCACGTCCGGGCCCAGCGCGGCCCGCAACGCCGCGAACTTCGTCCGCTCGTCCTCGACGCGGGCGGAGGTCGTGCCCGCGTACCACGTGCCATACGGTGGCTTAACCGCGCCGGTGGCGATGCCACCCGGCCGTTCCGTGTAGCCGGTGCCGAGCTTGAGCCCTCGAAAGCCGAGCCCCACATATCGCTGGGCTTGCTCGACCGTCTTCTCGACCGGCCAGGTCCCGGTTCCGCCCGAGGCGTACAGCGGAAGCCTGGCGTGTGCCGCGCCGCCGAGGAGCGCCCAGACCGGCTTGCCGGCGGCCTTGCCGGCCACGTCCCACAGAGCCATCTCGATCCCCGAGAGAACCGACACGGCGAGGCCGACGCGACCCCACCACAGCGAGCGCTGGTACAGCTCCGCGTAGACGCGCTCGGGTTGGAGCGGATCGAGGCCGAGCTGGGTGATGAGCGCTGCGTAGTAGGCCACGAGCGGCGTGACGACGTCGGGGCAGAAGTAGCCCATGACCGTCTCACCGAGGCCCACGATTCCCTCGTCGGTCATCACCTGGACCAGCGCCGTCGTCCGCACGAACGGGGCGTCCTGGATCCAGTAGGGGTCGCCCGACCACGGGGCCGTGATGAGGATCGTCCGGACGTCGGTGACCTTCATGCCGGCACCGATCCCGTCGCGGTTGGTGAGCGGACCACGATGTCCCGCGGCGTGTGGGCGGTGGCCGGCACGCCGCACAGCCCGGCGTCCTCCACGAGCTCGCCGGCGATCGACGACAGCACGCGCCGGACCCCGGCCTGGCCGCCCAGGGCCAGGCCCCACATGACCGGTCGTCCGACGGTCACGGCCCGGGCGCCCAGGGCGAGCGCGGTCAGGACATCCGACCCGTTCCGGATGCCGCCGTCGAGATACACCTCGGCCGAGCCCCCCACCGCGTTCACGATGTCGTCCAGCGCGTCGAGCGTCGCCATCGCACGGTGGAGCTGGCGCCCGCCGTGGTTGGAGACCAGGATCGCCCGGGCGCCGCTGTCGACGGCCCGCCTGGCGTCGGCGGCGGCGAGGATGCCCTTCGGCACGATGGGCAGGCCGGTGCGGCTCGCGAGCCACTCGATGTACGACCACGTGTTCCGGGCATCGAGGCCGGGCGACTCCTCGAAGTGCCCGAAGGTCAGTCCGGCGGGCAGGCGGAAGCCGGCCTCGGGGGGCGTGTGGGCCACGCCGATCGGCGTGTTGACGAGCGGCACGATCGCGCGACAGCCGGCTGCCTCCGCTCGCTCGACGACGCGGGCCAAGGCATCACGATCGTCCCAGTTGTAGAGCTGGAACCAGAGCGTGGCATCGGGGGCCGCCGCCCTGATGTGCTCGATCGACGTGGTCGCGTTCACGGCCACGATGAGGCACGCGCCGACCTCGGCCACAGCCCGCGCGGTCGCTCGCTCGCCGTCATCGTCGACGACGCGCTGGAGCGCCATCGGGGCAACGAGCAGCGGCACCGCAAGCGGCGCTCCGAGGACATCGGTCGCGGTCGAGACCATCGAGACGTCGACGAGGACATGGGGCCGCAGCCGCCAGCGCCGGAACGCTGCGACGTTGTCGAGCGCTGCCTCTTCGTCGCCTGCCCCGGCACGGATCCATTCGTAGACCGGGCGCTCGAGCACGAGCCGCGCGACGTCGCCGAAGCTCGAGACGGGCAGGCGGTCGAGCAGGTCGGTGCTCACACTGGCGTCAGCCGAGCGAGCAAGGCCCCTCCACAGCGCGATGGTCCGGAAGCTTGGCTGGACACCCGAACTGGGCGTCGCTAGATTGTAGACAATCGCCAGGTCGGCTTTCCACCCTTCCACGCCGCACGCCGAAGGGATGTCCTGCCGGGCGCCGCCACTCCATCGCTCGAACGGAGTGCCGCCGTGCCCCTCTTCCACATCCAGCTGACCACGATGCTCGACACCGACCCGGTCGACACGCTGACGGGCGCACTGATGCTCGCGCTGGCGATCGGCGTGCTTGCCGTGGTCCTGATCTCGTTGGCCCGGAGCCACGCGATATCGGTCCCGATCGACCGCGCCCTGCGGTCGCCGGTGGCAATCTGCTCGCTGGGCGCCGCGGTGATCCACGCCTCGGTGGCGCCAGATCATTACCGCCTGTGGGCGCCCTTCGGCGTGGCGTTCATCCTCCTGGCGATCTTCCAGGGACTCTGGGCGGTGGCGTGGGTCCGTGTCCCGAAGAGCGAGGCAGTTGGGATCTTCGGGCTGGTCGTCAACGTCGGGGCGATCGGTGTGTGGGCCTGGTCGCGCTCGCTCGGCCTCCCGTTCGGTCCGTTCGCGGGGACGGCGGAGTCGATCGGCGGGGCCGATCTGGCGACCGTCGCCTTCGAGGCGGCGCTCGTCGTCGCGCTGGCCCTCGAGGCCTGGCCGACGACCAGGCGCCGGCTGATGGAGCGGCGCATCACCTGGAATGCCGCCGTCCACATCCGATCTGTGGCGGCCTCGGCGGTCGGCGTGCTGACGCTCCTTGCGCTGGCCGGCGGTCACGCCCATGGCTAGCCGCCCACCGGGGCCGGGTCCGGCCGGGTCGGAGCGCGCGGAACTACGGGGCTCGCGTGCTGGTCGGCGGGATATGCTTCTCGCTCAGGCGGTGGCTGGCCAACCGAGGGGTGCGATCGTGGCGACGACGGCACGTGGGCAGGTCGGTTCGACGTCCGGGGAGGCTGCGGCGGTCGGCGTCTGGCCCGCCTCGCGGATCTTTGCCGCCGCGCTGGTCCTGCAGCTCTTCCACCTGCTGGAGCACGTCGTCCAGGTCGCACAGGGCAAGTTCCTCGGCATCAAGCCCGCGCACGGGATCCTCGGATCGTTCTTCGATCTCGAGTGGGTCCACTTCCTCTACAACTGGGGCCTGTTCATCGCCCTGATCGTCGCCACGATCGCCGTGATGCGGGAGCGTCGAATCCGGCCGCCCGTTGGCTGGCTGGTTCTCGGGGCGACCCTGGCCGTCCAGAGCTACCACGTCGTCGAGCACACGGTCAAGATCGTCCAACACGTCACGACGGGCATCGATCCGGCGCTCAACCTGATCGTGACGCTGCTCATGATCGGTGCGTTCGTGTGGCTGGGCCTGTACGCGGAAGTCGCCCCGGGCGCCCGGAGTGGTCTCAGTCGACTCCTGCGCCGCTAGCAGTTCAGACCGACGACGCGAGCCGAGCGCAGATCCGCGCCCAGGTTGGGCACAGCCTCGCGAGCGGCGTTCAGTTGCTCGATCGCCGCGTCGGTCCGGTCCCAATCGTTGCTGCCGAGGGCGGCCCGGAGCTCGGCCAGCGCGGCGCGGTAGGCCCCCACGATCGCACGTAGGTCGGCAACGGCCGGCGCGCCGGTCTGCCAGAGCGGGACATCCGTCAGGTCTGTCTGCATCCGGTCGATGCTCGCCTGGGTCTGCCCGACGGCTGTCGCGGCTGCGGACGAATCGCGCGCCGTCACCGCCCCGGCCGCCGCTGCGACGGCACTCGGCAGCGGGCCTGAGAGCTCCGCGACGGCGGCGCACACCTTCGCCTTGTACTCGAGCGGGGCCCCCATCACCTCGCAGCCGAGCAGGGGGAGCGCGAGCACCACGACGAGGGCGAGGGTCGAGAGGCTGAGTCCCCCTCCGCGCCCGCGCATCCGCCCGGCGTCGCGGATCGGGACGCGGTTCACGATCGTCCTCCGTCGCGGAGGTGGTGATCCAGCCAGCCATCGATGATCGCGCGCCGCGCCGCGCGTCGGCTCGGTCGGCCGAACAGGTTCACGAGGTGGCCCTCCCCGGGGATCCGGACGTAGCTCACCTCTCGTCCGAGCTCACGCAGGGCCGTGAACAGCTCATCGCTCTGGGCGGTCGGGCAGTTCTGGTCCAGCTCGGCATGGAGGATCAGGAGCGGCGTCCGGATCCGCCCGGCGTAGCGGATCGGCGACCGGTCGACGTACGCGCGCGGCCGGGTCCACGGCGTCCCGCCCATCTCCGACCGCCACCAGCCCGGTCCGCCCGGCCCTGCGTACGCGGCGAGCAGGTCACTCAGGCCGTTCTCGGTGACGGCGGCGCGAAACCGATCCGTGTGGCCAATCGCCCAGGTGGTCGCGTAGCCGCCGTAGCTCTCGCCCATCATCGCGAGGCGGCCGGGATCGATCGCCTCGTGCTCGAGCGCCGCATCCACCAGGCCCATGAGATCGCGGAAGTCGCCGCCGCCCCAGTCACCGCGAATCGCGGTCGCGAAGCGGGCGCCGTAGCCCTGGCTGCCGCGTGGATTGCCGGTCAGGACGGCGTAGCCCCTGCCGGCGAGGCGCTGCACCTCGATCGCGAACCGCAGGCCCACCGGGTAATGGGGTCCGCCATGGACCTCGAGGACGAGCGGCGTAGCGTGGCGGCGGGCTGGTGCGGCTCCGGGCGACTCGGTGGGTGGCAGTGTCAGCCAGCCGTCGACCTCGAATCCGTCGCCCGATACGTGCCGGAGCGGCACGGGCCGGGCGAGGTCGAGCTCGGCGAGCCACCGATCGTTGAGGTTCGTCATGCGCCGTTCAGCCGGGCCGTCCCCGCGAACGATGCTCAGCTCGCCCGGGTCGCCCGGGTCCGACGCGACGAAGGCAACCCCGTCGGCCGAGCGAGCGACGCCGAAGGCCAGGCACGCACGGGATCCGCCGACCAGGACGACATGTCGCCCGTCGAGGTCGAACGCCTCGACCTGGCTCGTCCCCCCATCCGCGCAGGCCACGACGATCGACCGTCCGTCCGCGGTCCACGCGAGGTCCGGCGGCCCGAATCCGCGCTCGTCCTCGCCGCGTACCACGAGGCCCAGGCTGCGATCGACGTCCGAGACGCGACGCGCCGGACCGCCGCCACTGTCGACCACCCAGAGCTCGGTGTTCTCACCTTGCGTGTCGCCGTGCCGATGGCCGAGATAGGCGATCTGCCGGCCGTCGGGCGACCAGGCGAGCGCCCGAATGGGCCCGGCTTCCGGCACGAGCCGGCGCCGCCGCGAACCGTCGGGCGCCATGACCCAGAGGCCGGTCCGGGCACTCCATTCGCGATCCTCCCGACGGCAGGAGAGGAACGCGATGCGATCGCCCTGGGGTGACCAGCCTGCCGCCCATTCCTCCCACGGATCGTCCGTAAGGCACAGCGAGCGCCCCTCGGCCTCGGCCTCCTGGACCCAGACCCCGAGACGCGCCTGGCGAGGGCGGACGCCGAGGGCATCCACCCGGTAGCGCAGCGATTCCACCTCGTACGGCAGGTCCTCGACGGCCCCTGCATCGGGCTCACGGACCACGGCGACCAACCGACGCCCGTCGGGTGCCCAATCGACGGATTGGACACTGCCCGCGACCTGGGCGGCGGCGTGTGCGCGCCCCGTCTCGACGTCGACGATCCGGGTCCGCCACCCAGCACTCTCGTCGGACAGGACCGCGACCCGCGGACCGTCGGGCGCCCACCGAGGTGCGCGATCGGCCGTGCCGGGTGCCGTCAGGCAGCCACCTGCCGCTCCGTCGACCTCGCGCCAGTGGACTTGGTAGCCTATCCGGTCCGCGTCCCGGTCGAGGTACGCGACCTCGTAGGCGACGCGACGTCCTTCGGAGGAAAGGTCAGGGTCGGCGATCCAGCGGACGCGGAACCAGTCATCCTCGACGACTGGGCGACCGCGATCACGACGAGCCATAGGAAAGGACGACGGTCGGCAGCCGGTGGTCCGACTGGAGGAGGTCGTACGCCTCCGGCGCACGGTCGATCGGCACGGCAACGGGCGCGAGCGGCGCGACCGTCACTGCTCCCTCGGCGAGCAGGCGCAGGAAGGCCGCCTGGTTGCGGTTCTCGGTCCAGCGCACCCACCCGATCGGGTAGTCCCCGTTGCCCTCCTCGTAGGCCGGGTCATAGCGGCCCGGTCCGTACGCGCGCACGGGCCAGATCGTCACCTCGTGCTCGAACATCCGCTGGCGGTCGATGTTCCACCCGAATTGCCCCAGCGCGACGATGCGCCCACGCTGGCGACACAGATCGAACGAGAGGTTGAGCGGCTCGTCCGAGTCGGTCTGGACGGCCAGGATCACGGCGTCCGCGCCGAACCCGTCGGTGGCCGCCGCCACGACGTCGACGGGCGGGCGATCCCGGGGGTCGTGGACGTCCTGGAGACCGACGTCCCGGGGCGTCGGATCCAGGTCGAACCCGACGACATACAGACCACCCACCCGCGCGATCTGGCCGGCCAGGAGGCCGAGCAGCCCCACGCCGTACAGGACGATGGTTTCGCCGACCTGACTCGCGGTCTCGCGGACCGATGCCAGGGCGATCGCGCCGATCGTGATGAACGCCGCGTCACGGAGCTCGACGCCGTCCGGCACCTTCGCCGTCAGGTTGCGCGGCACGGCCACCCGCTCGGCGTGATGCGCACACTGGCTTCCCGAGCAGGCGACGCGGTCTCCGACGGCGATGTCCGCCACGTCATCGCCGACCGCGAGGACCCGCCCGGAGAGGCTGTAGCCGATCGAGTAGTGGCCCGGCACCACCGGCCGGGGCATCG
>VBHW01000216.1 GCA_005881055.1 Chloroflexota bacterium | reverse complement strand
TGGCAACGGGACGACGATCACCATGCCGAGGCCGCCGTTGAACGTGGCACGCAGCTCGGCATCGGAGAGGCCGCCCATGTCGGCCATGAGGCGCATGATCGAGGGCATCGGCCAGCGCGCGGGATCGACGAGCGCGGCGAGCTCCACCGGCAGCGCGCGCGGGATGTTCCCCGGCAGGCCGCCGCCGGTGATGTGAGCGATGCCGTTGAGCGATGCGCCGGCTGCCTCGAGACCGTCGCGCAGGCGGATGAGCGCCGGGGCGTAGATCGTCGTCGGCGTCAACAGCACCTCGCCGAGGGTCGCCAACTCGAGGCCGGGCTCCACCGCGATGGCCCGGCTCGCGCCCGGCTCGCCGAGCGTCCTCACGAGCTGCTCCTGGAATGGGCGGCGGAGGTCGAGGTCGTACTCCGCGATGAGCGCCCGGACGAGCGAGAAGCCGTTCGCGTGCAATCCCGACGAGGCGATGCCGACGAGCGCGTCACCCTCCCGCACCGCGTCACCGTCGATCCGCCGGTCGCGATCCACGACGCCGACGCAGCAGCCGGCGAGGTCGAAGGCGTCGACGTCCATGAGACCCGGGTGCTCCGCGGTCTCGCTCCCGACGAGCGCGCAGCCCGCCGCGCGGCAGCCGGCAGCCACTCCGCCGACGAGCTCCGCGACGTTCGCCGGGTCGAGCCGGCCGACGGCCACGTAGTCGAGGAAGAACAGCGGCGCGGCGCCGGCGCATGCGACGTCGTCGGCGCACATCGCGACGAGGTCGACGCCGACGGTGTCGTAGCGGCCGAGCGCACCCGCGATCGCGGTCTTCGTCCCGACGCCATCCGTCGAGGAGACGAGCACCGGGTCGCGGTACGAGGTGGGGATACCCACCGTCGCGGCGAACCCGCCGAGGGCCCCGATGACCTCCTCCCGGCGGGTCGACTCGACCGCGGCGCGCATGAGCTCGACCGCCCGGCCACCCGCAGCCACGTCGACCCCGGAGGCCGCGTAGGCCGAGCGTCGGGTCCGCGTGTCAGCCATGGACGCCGGCGACCTCTTCGAGGATGAACTTCCGGCGTCCGACGTCGTATGGCACGGGCTCGGGATAGCGACCGTCGAAGCACGCGAAGCAGAACCGCTCGTACGGCAGGTCGAGCGCGGCAAGGACCCCCTGGATCGAGAGGTAGCCGAGCGAGTCGGCACCGATGAACGCGCGGATCTCCTCGGTCGTCTTCGTGGCCGCGATGAGCTCGGTCTCGATCTGGGTGTCGATCCCGTAGAAGCACGGGTGGTAGATCGGCGGGGCGGTCACCCGGACGTGGACCGATTCGGCGCCGGCCCGCCGGAGGAGCGCGACGATCTGCTTCGTCGTCGTGCCCCGCACGATCGAGTCGTCGACGACGACGAGGCGGCGGCCCCGGACGACCTCGCGGAGCGGGTTGAGCTTGATCGTCACGCCGCGCTGGCGCATCGTCTGGGACGGCTGGATGAACGTCCGGCCGGTGTAGCGGTTGCGGACGAGCCCCTCGCGGTAGGGCAGGCCGGACGCCTCCGCGTAGCCAGCAGCCGCCGGTGCTCCCGTGTCCGGCACCGGCATGACGAGGTCCCCCTCGGCGGGATGCTCGCGGGCGAGCTCCATCCCCATCCGCCGACGCGCCTCATACAGGTTGCGCCCCTCCATGTACGAGTCGGGCCGGGCGAAGTAGATGAGCTCGAAGACGCACAGGGCGGGCGTCGCCTCGGCGAACCGGATCGAGCGCGGCTCGCGGCCCTCCTCGAGGACGACCATCTCGCCCGGCTCGACGTCGCGGACGTACTCCGCCCCGACGATGTCGAGTCCGGCCGTCTCCGACGAGAGGCACCAGCCGTGGGCCGTCGGCCGCTCGCCCGACCAGAGGTCCGGCGCATCCATCCCGGCGCCGGCCGAGAGGCGGCCGAGCACGAGCGGCCGGAACCCGTACGGGTCGCGGACGCCGATGACGCGCCGTTCGTCGAGGATGACGAGGCTGTATGCGCCTCGGAGCGTCGGCAGCACGCGCACCAGCGCGTCGACGGTGTCGGCGGCGGGCTCGTCGGCGAGGAGCGCCGTCATGAGCTCCGTGTCGGTCGAGGCCGGGAGCCGAGCGCGGCCGCCGCGCAACCGGCCGAGGAGCTCGCGCGTGTTGACGAGGTTGCCGTTGTGCCCGACGGCGATCGCGCGTCGGGGCCCGAGCCGGAACGTCGGCTGGGCGTTCTCCCAGACCGTCGAGCCGGTCGTCGAGTAGCGACAGTGGGCGATCGCGAGCCGGCCGCGGAGGCTCGGCAGGCGCCGCTCGTCGAGGACGCTCGAGATGAGACCGAGGTCCTTGTACAGCATGAGCTGCTCCCCGTCGCTCACAGCGAGCCCGGCCGACTCCTGGCCGCGATGCTGGAGCGCGAAGAGGCCGAGCGCGGCCACGGCCGCGGCCTGAGCGCCGCCCGCATCGAAGTCCTCGGGGAGGACCGCGCCGAAGACGCCGCACATGTCAGCGCTCCTCCGGGACGCCGGCGGGCAGCTCGCCGAGCGCCCGCGCGAGTCCGTGGTCCCAGGCGTGGCGCAGGTCGGTCAGCGCGACGTCGAGCGCGTCGGCGACGCGCGCGCCGCGCTCCTCGGCCGCACCCGTCGCGCCGTGCCCCGTGAGCTCGATGACGAGTCGCCCGCCGCCGACGGGCCCGAGCCGTTCCACCGGCAGGCCGAACTGGCGCGCGAGCAGCATGAGCGCCGGGGCGTGCCGGGGACGGGACGTGAGCACGAGCCGCGATGGGCTCTCGCCGAAGAGCTCGACCGCGGGCGAGCCACCGACGGGGAGCCGGAGGTGGGCGCCCTGTCCGCCCCACATCGCGCACTCGGCGATGGCGACCGCGAGGCCCCCTCCCGAGACGTCCTGCGCCGACGCGAGGAGCTCGCGCGCTGCCGCCTCGCGGACGAAGGCCTGGAGCGCCCCCTCCCGGTCGAGGTCGAGCGCGGGCGGGCCGTCCTCTGCGGCCACGCCGGCAAGCGCGGCGTAGGCGCTGCCCGCGAGTCCGGGCGTCGACTCGCCGACGAGGAGGACCGCGTCCCCCTCGGCCCGGAATGGCGGCCCAACTCGGCGGGCGACGTCGTCGAGCAGGCCGACGACCCCGATCTCCGGCGTCGGTGCGATGGCCCCGGCCGGCGACTCGTTGTAGAGCGAGACGTTGCCGCCGGTGATGGGCAGGCCGAGCGCCCGGCATGCATCGCCCAGGCCGCGTACGGCTTCGCCGAGCTGCCAGAACGCCTCCGGCCGCGTCGGGTCGCCGAAGTTGAGGCAGTTCGTCACGCCGAGGGGGCGTGCGCCGGTGATCGACACGTTGCGGGTCGCCTCGGCGACGCTGAGCGCCGCGCCGAGCCACGGGTCGAGCGCACCGACGGCCTGGTTCGCGTCGGTCGAGGCGACGAG
>VBHW01000215.1:2136-6586 GCA_005881055.1 Chloroflexota bacterium | reverse complement strand
TCGAGTTCGCCCTGCTCATCCCGCTCATGCTGTTGCTGCTGGTCGCGGTGTTCGACATGGGGCGCGCGGTGTTCGCCTACAACTCGATCACGAACGCGGCCCGCGAGGCTGCGCGTCTCGCGATCGTCAATCAGGACGCGACGAGCATCCAGCAGCGGGGAATCTCCCAGACCGCGATCGGAGAGACGGCCGCGCCGAACCTGACGGTGACATTCCGGAAGGCCATCCCGAACGTCGATCCGCTGACGAACCCGGTCTGCACCCCGATCGAGATCGACTGCATTGCGGTCGTGCGGTACCAGACGACGTACCGCCCGATCACGCCGATCATCAACCGGATCATCTTCGGAAACGGCGTGACGCTCACCGCGCGAACGGACCTGCCGGTGGAGTTCGTGTGCCCGAACTCGAGCACCGTCGCCGCCAACTGCCCGAAGCAGCCATGAACGGCACGAGACCGCAGCCCCAGAGGTCGAGATGAAGCCATCGCCGCTCCTGCTCGTTCGGCGATCGCGCTCGCGCGAGCGCTCGCGCGGCCAGATCATCGTCATCGCGGCCCTCGGGATCCTCGCGATCGTCGGGATGATCGCCCTCGTTCTCGAGGGCGGCAACGCCTACGCCCAGCAGCGCGTCGCCCAGAACGGCTCCGACTCCGCGGCCAACGCGGGGGCGGTCACGTTGGCCCAGCGGCTCGGCGGCGCGACGATCGCTGACGCGAACGTCGCGAACGCCGTGACCCGGATGTCGAACCAGAACACGTTGACGGCGCACGAGGCCTACTACACGAACATCGCCGGCCAGCTCCTCGACAACAGCGGCGCCGTGGTTGCCACGACGGCCCAGGCCGCCAGGGTCGGTAACAACGTCATCCCGCCCGGGGCGCAGGGGGTGTTCGTTGGCGGGACCCGGACGTTCGGAACGTTCTTCGGCAACGCTGTCGGGATCAGCTCTCTCTCGGCGGCCGCCGACGCGACGGCGGTCACCGGCCTCCTCACCGGTGGCCAGTTCCTGCCGGTGGTATTCCCAGTGAACATCACGGACTGCAGCCAATCCGGAAACACGGGCATCGGCGTCGACAACTGGCCGCTCGCCCAGCCCGGGACGCCACCGGTCGGGCAGGAGTACATCGTCCCGCTGTGCAAGACCAACGCGGGCTCGTTCCAGATCCTCGACCTCGATCCGACAATGAACTGCATCGAGGAGGTCGAGACGCCGCCGTCGGTTTCGTTGCCCCTGCCGACCGACGTGCCCACGGACAACGGCAACAACTGCGCGAATCTCATCACGGACTACGTGAACGCGAACCTCCAGGGACATGTCGTCCTCATCCCGATCTGCGACGTCGCGTGCGCGGGCGGCCAGGGGTCGGGTGGCGTCTACCACGTCATCAAGGTCACGGCCTTCTACATCGACTACATGTCCGACTCGAACCTGCAGAACCAGCCGAACTCCGACTGCCAGGCCCACAACGGCCTCGTCCCGATCTTCGGCAACGGGAGCAGCAGCTGCCTCGCCGGCTGGTTCGTGCGCTACATCACGACGGGACCGGTCACCTCCGGCCCGATCGGCAATGCCGATGACGTCGGAGTACAGCTGATCAAGTAGCCCGTCCTGGGTTCGGGGACCGCAGGGGCCGCCTCGCGAGACGCGGCCCCTGACGCGTCCAGAGGCGTTGCGCTCATGATGACGGCGCTGCCCTCCAGGACCACCGGCGAACCCCGTTACCCCGTTCGGCCTATGCAGGCGCGCACCGATTCAAGGTAGACCGAAAACCGGGCCGCACACGATCGGTCCAGTTTCGATCCGCCTGATTCGGGGTACCGCATGTTCATCCTCCGTCGATCACGACACGGCCGCCGCAAGTCCCGCGGCCAGAGCCTCGTCGAGTTCTCGCTCGTCCTGCCGCTCTTCCTCCTCATCGTCATGTTCGGCATCGACTTCGGCCGCGCGTACCTCGGCTGGGTCAACCTCCAGAACGTGACCCGGGTCGCCGCCAACTACGCAGCGCTCCACCCGACGGCGAACTGGGGCGTCGCGACGGATCCCGACCGGGTCCGCTACACGTCGCTCATCACGAACGACTTCTCCACGAGCAATTGCGCGCTCGGTGCGATCTCCCTGCCGGTGTTCGCCGACGGGCCGGACGCAAACGTCACGACGACCGACCTCGGCGACACCGCCACGGTCAAGCTGACCTGCAGCTTCCGTTTCGCGACGCCGTTCATCAGCGCGATCGTCGGCAACCCGCTTGCGATGGCCGCGAGCTCGCAGTTCACGGTCCGCAGCGGGACCTACGTCGCCGGCGCGATCCCGACGCCGACTCCCACCGCAACGCCGACGCCCACACCAACTCCTACGCCGACACCCACGCCCACGCCGACGCCTACCGGAACGAGCGGGCCGACACCGACGCCGACGGCCGCGCCCACACCGACTCCGACGCCGGTGCCGTGCATCGCGCCGAACTTCGTGAACTCGTGGGTGCACCAGGCGCAGCAGACGTGGCAGGTCGCCGGGTTCACAACGACCGTGAAGTCCAACCCTGCCAACCAGGATTTCCTGATCGGCAGCCAGGACAAGGTCGCGGGCCAGGTCTATCCCTGTGACACGACCGTGACGGTGAAGAAGTGATGCGCCTGTTCCGTCTCGGGTCCCGGCGTCGGTGGGACCGCGGCCAGGGTCTTGCCGAGTTCGCCCTCGTCTTCCCGATCACGATGCTCCTGTTCATGGCGATGTTCGACTTCGGCCGCGCGGTCTACGGCCTCAACGCGGTCGGCAACGCGGCCCGCGAGGGAGTGCGCACCGCGATGGTCAACCAGAACTGGGGAGACATCCGGCAGCGTGCGGCCGACCAGGCCCAGGCCCTCGGGATGAACTCGAGCCTCGTCGGCTGCGACGCCTCGAACGTCCCGACGACTGCCACCGGCGTCTGCGTCCGGATCGACGGCCCGGACGGGACCGTCGGAACCTGCACGACGATGGCCCTCGAAGTGGACGTTCACCGCGATCACGCCGTTCGTCAGCGCGTTCGTCGGGCAGAAGGCGTTCACATCCACGAGTAAGCAACCCATCGAGTCGGTCTGCGCGGGGAGCTGCCCGACCAGATGAACATCCCGTTCGTCGCCATCACTACCAGAGGAACCCACCCCATGCCTAGCCAGGACGGCACGTCGAACCGCCGCGATCGCGGCCAGATCATCGTCATCATGGTCGGCGGAATCATCGCGATGTTCACGATGGTCGGCCTGATCGTGGACGGCGGCAACGCGTTCGCGAACCAGCGCAACACGCAGAACGGCACCGACGCGGCCGCCGACGCCGGGGCGACGATGCTCGCCCAGAACTTCAGCGGGACCGGCTATTCGCAGGTCAAGAACGACCACGATGTGCAGATCGCCGTGTCCGGCGCGATCACGGGGAACGGCCTGAACGGCTACAGGGCGTACTACACGGACGTCCGAGGCCAGATGCTAAACATGGGCGGCAACCCGACGACCACCACGCCGAGCGCGGTCGAGGTCGGCTCGGGCACCATCCCGCCCTGCCTCGACACGAACAGCTGCGTCGACGGATACGCGTCGGGTGTCCGCGTCTTCGGCGACAAGACGATCAACACGTTCGTCGCGCGGATCATCGGCATGACGACGATCGGGATCGCGGCGGATGCCACCGCGGTCTCCGGCTACCTGACGAATGGGTGCGACGCGGGGGCCGGTTGCAACGTCCTGCCGGTCACGTTCCCGGTAACCACCGTGTCATGCGACGGCAGCAATAATCCGATCCAGACCGTCGACCCGTACGTCGTCGGTACCCATTACTCGATCCCGCTCTGCAAGAACGGGCCGGGCAACGTCGGCTGGCTCGACTGGACTCCGACCGCGGGTGGCACCTCCGAGCTCGAGGCGGCCGTCACGAACGCCTCGAACCCCGCGGTCCCGTTGCCGTCGTGGCAGTACATCACGTCCACGGGCAATATCAACAGCAGCGGCGTCGAGGACGCGATCAACAACTGCTGCGCCGGCGGCATCGTCCTCATCCCGCAGTTCGACTCGACCTGCGACGTCGAGCCGGCCGGGAACAACAAGGGCGACTGCCCCGTCGGCCACGTCGGTGGCACGGGGTCGAATCAGTACTACCACATCCCGGCGTTCTCGGCGATCCTGCTCGACTCGCCCAAAGCCGCGTACATCAGCGGCAGCAACCCTGAGTGCGATACCGGCAACGGGGCGACGTCCTGCCTCAAGGGCACCTTCGTGAACTTCATCACGACCGGCACGGTCGGCCCGGGCACGGGCAATGGCAATCCAACCGCCGTCATCGGAGTGCAGCTCATCCGGTAAGACAGGGCCGGTGAGCCGGCACGCACTACGGCACGAGGCCGCGGTCCCACCCAGTCGGATCGCGGCCTCGTCGTTTCCGGGACTCGACGTTCGCCCGGCGACGCCAGCCA
>VBHW01000215.1:0-2129 GCA_005881055.1 Chloroflexota bacterium | reverse complement strand
CCGTTCGCACGCGCGAGGACGCGTGGGACCTCCTCCGCGAGTGGACGACAAGCGAGTCGCTCCGGCGGCATGGGCTCGCGGTAGAGGCGGCGGTCGGCTGGTACGGCGAGCACAAGTTCGGCGTCTCGGGCCGCGAGCTCGATATGTGGCGCGCCGCCGGCCTCCTCCACGACTTCGACTACGAGCGGTTCCCCGAGACGCATCCGGCCCAGGGCGCCGACGAGCTGCGCCGTCTCGGCTACCCGGACGACGTCGTCGAGGCCGTGCTCGGCCACGGCCACCACACGGGCGTGCCGCGGACCAGTGCCCTCGCGCGGACCGTGTACGCCTGCGACGAGATGAGCGGCTTCGTAATCGCGGTCGCGTACGTGCGGCCGAACCACAGCCTGGACGAGGTCGACGTCCGGGCGGTGACGCGGAAGATGCGCGACCCGGGCTTCGCCCGGCAGGTCCCGCGTGACCAGCTGACGAGGGGAGCCGAGGAGCTGGGCATCCCGTTCGACGAGCATGTATTGAATGTCGTGGAGGGACTGAAGACGGCACGAGTGGCGCTCGGCCTCTGACGGCGGTCGGCCCCTTGAGGGCCCCCTGGGCTCTGCGGCTCCCGGACCCCCAGTACGTCCGGGAGCCGAGCTCAAATGATCCGCCTGACTCATCGCACGGACGCACAACTCCAGGCGTTGGGGCCTTACAGCGTCGCAACGACCGCGGCCCGCTGGGCCGAGTGACGGCCGACCGTCAGACGGGCATCGCCTCCCGCGAGACGATATGCATGACGGCGCCCCGGAGATTGGGCGCCTCGGCGTCGCAGCGACCGCGACCGTTACCGAGGTCCGGACCCCCGCCGACGAGCACGGTCCGGAGGCCCGGCCGTCGCATGCCGCAGCGTCGACGATCGCCGGTGATCATCCAGGCGCCCGGTCCCAGCTCGGGCTCCGCGACGCGCGGGAGGTCGGCGAATTCGATCGGCACCGGGAACCCCTGATCCACGACGAGGACGGCCTCATGGCCTGTCTCCTGGAGGTCGCGGATGGCCGAGAGGGCGTTCGGGTCCATCGCCGGCCGCTGTCCGGTGCCCCACCGGACGAAGATGGCCGACGGGTCCAGGTAGACGCGTGCCATGGCAGTCACCGGCTCCCGCACGAGGCCTACCGGCTGGCCCCGATGGTCTGGTCGGATGCCGTCCTGACGGGGACGGCTACCTCGATCGCGTGATGGATGGTCGACATCTCGTCCGTTCCCCTGTGGTCTTCTTGCTCTCGGGTGGCGCTCAAGGCGCGGCGCCCGAATGCCTAAGCAGTGCTCCGGCCACTCAGGAGCTGGGCGATCAGCACCACGGCGGCCAGGATGAGGAGCAGGTGGATCGCTGCCCCGCCGATGCTGCCGAGCAGGCCGAGCAGCCACAGGACGAGGAGGATCACGAGGATTGTCCAAAGCATCCCGATAACCGTCCTTTCGACTCGGAGTGGAGCGGCTCAGCCGCGCAGGTTGCCCGTGGGCGAGTCCTCCGTTCTCCGAGACGAGAGTGGCCCACCGGCCGTTGCGGGTCGTCCATCGGACGTGGCCCGGCCGGTCACAGGCCTATTCCAATCGCCCGTTTCTCGGGCGACGAATGGCTACGGCGACGAGCTGGCGCTCGGGCTCGTGTAGCCCGACGGGCTCGCGCCTGGGGATTCGCTCGCCGGAGCGGGGGTTGCCGGAGCCGCCACGCTCGGGCTCGGCGTCGCCGACGGGCCGCAGGCGGCGGCCGCCAGGACGAGTCCGATCGTGACGAGTATGCGGGTCAGCACAGCTGTGCCTCCTTTTTTGGGCATGTACCGGGGGTTCGGGGGAATCGTGGCCGCGTCCGCGTTGCCGACCCGATGCCAGCGCACGGCTCGGCGTTGCAGGCCCATAGCGGGGCCGTAACGGCCCCTCCGGCCGAGCCGGCCCGAGCTCACGCGGCTGCTCTCAACGTGCGCCGGTAGCGAAGCCAGGCGACGAGGAAGAACGTCACGCCCATCGCGCCGAGGAGCGCGAGCCGCCACAGCTGGTTGGTGCTCCCACGGGGATGAGATCGGCGGGCGAGCGAAGCGCCGCGACCCGAGAGGAACGAGCTGCGTGATCGGGTCGCGGCGCCTTCGCCTCAG
>VBHW01000214.1:3767-4758 GCA_005881055.1 Chloroflexota bacterium | reverse complement strand
GGACCATCGACAGGGACCGAGGCGCTCGGCCGATCGTCGATCGTCCAGGGCCGCGGGCGTGAGGCCGGGGATCCCGAACCTCGATCCGGAGCGGACGAGGCTCGCGGCCGCCGCCGACCCCGCGACGCGCTGGCGGCGCTGGGGTCCCTACCTCACGCAGCGACAGTGGGGCACGGTCCGCGAGGACTACTCGGCCGACGGCAGCGCGTGGGAGTACCTGTCCCACGACCATGCCCGCTCGCGCGCCTATCGCTGGGGCGAGGACGGACTCCTCGGGATCAGCGACGACCAGCAGCGGCTGTGCTTCGCGCTCGCCCTCTGGAACGGCCGGGATTCGATCCTCAAGGAGCGCCTCTTCGGGCTGAGCGGGCAGCAGGGCAACCACGGCGAGGACGTCAAGGAGCTGTACTGGTTCCTCGACGCCACGCCCACCCACAGCTACCTGCGTGCCCTCTACAAGTACCCGCAGGCGGCGTTCCCGTACGACGACCTCGTCGCGGAGAACGCGAGCCGGACGCGCTCCGACCCCGAGTACGAGCTCCTCGACACGGGAGTCTTCGACGGGGACCGCTACTTAGCCGGAGGACGTCGTCGTCCGGATCGGCGTGACCAACCGCGGCCCGGAGCCGGCGACGATCACCGTCCTGCCCACCCTGTGGTTCCGCAACACCTGGTCGTGGGGCCGCCACAAGACCCAGCCGCGCGTGGTCGACGGCGGCGTCATCGGCGGCGGGCGCGTCGTCGCGGCGGGTCACCCAAGGCTCGGGCAGTACCGCCTCGTCGCCGAGGCGCTGGACGGCCGGCCGCCCGACCTCCTGTTCACCGAGAACGACACGAACGTCGACCGGCTGTTCGGCGTGCCGAACCCGGGGCCGTACGTGAAGGACGGCATCCATGCGGCGGTCGTCGACGGCCGGAGCGAAGCCGTCAATCCCGCGGGCGAGGGCTCGAAGGTCGCGGCCAGGTACGACCTGGCGCTGGGACCCGGCGA
>VBHW01000214.1:0-3724 GCA_005881055.1 Chloroflexota bacterium | reverse complement strand
CACGACCCCCGACGTGCCACCGTCGATCGCTGCGCTCCACCAACCGCCCGACGAGGAGGCCCCCTTCGCCGATGCCGACGAGGTCCTGGCGCTTCGTCAGGCGGAGGCCGACGCGTTCTACCTGCCGCTCGCGGGCCGGCGGGCGACGCGCGACGAGCGGCTCGTCCAGCGCCAGGCATTCGCCGGCCTCCTGTGGTCCGAGCAGTGGTACCACTACGACGTCGGCCAGTGGCTCGACGGCGATCCGGGCCAGCCCACGCCGCCGCCGGAGCGCCGGCAGGGGCGCAACCACGAATGGCGCGAGCTGAACAACGCGGACATCCTCTCGATGCCCGACACATGGGAGTACCCGTGGTACGCGTCGTGGGACCTCGCGTTCCACTGCATCCCGCTGGCGCAGGTCGATCCGGAGCTCGCCAAGGCCCAGCTTCTCCTGCTCACCCGCGAGTGGTACCTGCACCCGAACGGCCAGCTGCCCGCCTACGAGTGGGCGCTCGGCGACGTCAACCCGCCCGTCCATGCCTGGGCGACCCGGCGCGTCTACCAGATCGATGCGCGGGTCACGGGCCGGGCGGACCGGGTGTTCCTCGAGCGCGTGTTCCTCAAGCTCATGCTCAACTTCACGTGGTGGGTGAACCGCAAGGACGTCGACGGGAACAACGTGTTCCAGGGCGGCTTCCTCGGCCTCGACAACATCGGCGTCTTCGACCGCAGCGCTCCCCTGCCGGTGGCCGGCCATCTTGGCCAGGCGGACGGCACCGCCTGGATGGGGATGTACAGCCTGAACATGCTCGCGATCGCCCTTGAGCTGGCCCGCGAGGACCGGGTGTACGAGGACATCGCGACGAAGTTCCTCGAGCACTTCCTGTACATCGCCGGCGCCCTCAACGGCGTCGGGCTCCCGGACGGCGAACGGATCCCGCTCTGGGATGACGAGGACAACTTCTTCTACGACGTCCTCCACCTCGATACGGGCGAGGTCATTCCCCTCAAGGTCCGCTCCCTCGTCGGCCTCATCCCCATGCTCGCGGTCGAGACGCTCGACCAGTCCACCCTCGACGTGCTGCCGGAGTTCCGCCGGCGCATGCGCTGGTTCCTCGCCAACCGGCCGGAGCTCGCCCGCCTCGTCGCCTCCTGGGACGAGCCGGGCGTCGGGCAGCGGCGCCTCCTCGCCCTCGTCCACGGCGATCGGCTCCGATCGCTGCTCTCGCGGATGCTCGATCCGGAGGAGTTCCTCGCAGATCACGGTGTCCGCTCCCTCAGCCGGTACCACCGCGACAACCCGTTCATCCTGCCGATCGACGGGGCCGACCACCGCGTCGACTACGAACCGGCGGAGTCGCACCTGGGCCTGTTCGGCGGCAACTCCAACTGGCGCGGCCCGATCTGGTTCCCGATCAACTACCTCCTGATCGAGGCGCTCCAGCGGTCCCACCACTATTACGGCCCGGCGTTCACCGTCGAGCTGCCGACCGGCTCCGGCCGGCAGGCCTCGCTCGTGGAGGTCGCCGACGAGCTGTCACACCGACTCGAGCGGCTGTTCCTGGCGGACCGCGCGGGGAGCCGGCCGGTGTTCGGCGCCGACGGCCGCTTCGCCCGGGACCCTGCCTTCCGGGATCGGATCCTCTTCTACGAGTACTTCCACGGCGACACGGGGGCGGGGCTCGGGGCGAGCCACCAGACCGGCTGGACCGCGCTAGTCGCGAAGCTCATCGAGCAGACGACGAAGGCGAGCCAGACGCGGGCCGATGGATCGATCGACTCGATCGGTCGGACGCCGTGGTCCGGGCCGGAGCGGCGACGGCGGCCGGCCGCCCGACCGGCGGCGCCGACGCGGACGGCTTGAGCGAGGCGCGGTCGAGGGGGCGGCCGATCGGACAGAACACCCGCCGCGGCATCGTCCGGGGCATCGCGGCCGACGCCCCGGTCGTCGCCCTCGGGCGCGCGATCTGCGGTGACCTCGAGCAGGGGCTGCGGCGTGAATGGCTCGTCACGAACGGGCTCGGCGGCTTCGCCTCGGGCACGCTCGCCGGCGTCGCGACGCGGCGCTACCACGGCTGGCTCGTCGCGGCCACCGACGCGCCGGTGGGCCGGCGGGTGCTCGTGGCCGGGCTGCTCGAGCGGGCGATGATGGACGGCACGGCCTTCGCGCTCCACGCGCTGGAGTTCGCCGACGGCACGCTGGCCGACCGCGGGTTCGAGCACCTCGAATCGTTCATCCTCGATGGGTCGATCCCGACGTGGACATATGCCCTCGAGGACGCCCTGCTGGAGCGCACGGTCTGGATGGAGCGCGACCGGAACACGACGTACGTCCGATACCGGCACGCGCGAGGAACCCGCGCCCTCGACCTCTCCGTCGGGGCCCTCGTGACCGACCGGGACTTCCACGTCCTCCTCCGCGCCGGCGAGCCGCCGGCCGTCGAGCTCCTGCCCGACGGCGCGGCCGTCCGATGGAGCGTGGGCGAGACGAGGCTGATCGTCCGCGCGGCGAACGCAGCATTCACCCCGGACGGCGCGTGGTGGCTGGGGTTTCGGCATCGCGAGGAAGCGGCGCGCGGCCTCGACGATACCGCCGACGTGTGGTCCATCGGCAGCCACCGGGTCCTGCTCGAACCCGGCGCGTCGTGGACGCTCGTCCTCTCGGCCGAGGACGGGTCCGCTGACGGCTCGGAAGGTGCCCTGCCGGACGGCGAGACCGCGCTCGCGGCGGCTCGGGCGCGCGATACCGGGCTCCTGCTCGATGCCCGCGCGGAACGCTCCTCGCCGCTCGTCCGGCAGCTCGTCCTCGCGGCCGACGCGTTCATCGTCCGCCGGCCCGAGGCCGGTGCAGCGGCGCCCGTCAGTGACGCGGGCCGGTCCATCGTCGCCGGCTATCCCTGGTTCAACGACTGGGGCCGCGACACGATGATCGCGTTGCCCGGCCTGACGCTCGCGACCGGACGGCCGCGAGATGCCGCGGCGATCCTCCGCTCGTTCGGTCGTTGGGTTGCGGACGGCCTCCTGCCGAACGACTTCCCCTCGCGTGCCGGTGCGACCCCCGAGTACAACACGGTCGACGCGGCGCTCTGGTACGTCCAGGCGATCCGCGCGTACCACGAGGCGACGCGCGACGACGCGCTGCTCGACGTGCTCCTGCCTGTGGTCCGGACGATCGTCGACGCGCACGTCGAGGGAACGCGCCACGGGATCGGCGTGGACGAGCGTGACGGGCTGCTCGCCGCCGGCGAGCCAGGAGTCCAGCTGACGTGGATGGACGCCCTCGTCGACGGGTGGGTCGTCACCCCGCGGATGGGCAAGCCCGTCGAGATCAACGCGCTCTGGTACAACGCGCTGTGCACCGTCGGTCCATGGCTCATCGACCGGGGCGACGCCGCGGCGGGGCGCGCCTGCATGGCGATGGCCGAGCGAGCCGCGCGGAGCTTCCGCGCCCGGTTCTGGCGCCGGTCCGGACGGCGACGACGTGAGCCTGCGCCCGAACCAGGTGTTCGCCCTGTCGCTGCCGTTCCCCCTCCTGAATGGCCCTGCGGCCAGATCCACCCTCGAAGCTGTCGGTCGCGCGCTCCTCACGACATACGGTCTGCGGACCCTCGATCCGCACGATCGCGCCTACCGCGGCACGTACGCCGGCGACCGGGTGGCCCGTGACGGCGCCTACCACCAGGGCTCGGCCTGGGCCTGGCTCATCGGGGCATACGCGGAGGCGGTCGAGCGCGTGACCGGC
>VBHW01000213.1 GCA_005881055.1 Chloroflexota bacterium | reverse complement strand
CCGGATCCGCGCTCCACGCATCGACGAGCGACGTGAGCCACTCTTCGATCTCCGCGAACTCCGTCCAGCGATGGAACGGCCATCCGGCGCTCAGGCAGATCGGCACGAGGGCCCGTTTCGCGAAGATGACGTCCGCGTAGCCCGCGGCATAGCGATCGGACTCGCCGTCGCCGATGAACACGACGGCCCGTCCGGCCTCCTTGTGCGCGAGGACGCGCTCGCGCTTGCACGTGCCGCAGACGAAGCAGCGCGGGTGCCCGTTGGGGAACGAGATGACGGCACGACCGTCGACGAACCGCGTATGCGCCGTCACGACGGGCACGTCGGGAAGCCCGAGGCGCGCCAGGGCGGGCTCGATGAAGAACCCGAACCCGTCGCTCACGACCTCGACCGGAGCCCCGGCCGCGCGGGCACGCCGGACGAACGGGACGAACCCCGGGTCGTGGGGCTGCCGCGCCGCCGTCTCGACGATCGCGGCGCCATCATCGTCGGCGTGGAGGAGCGCGAGCTGGGCCTCCATGAGGCGCCGGCTGCCCATGCGACCGGCGTCGTACGCGGCGGCCATCTCCTCCCAGTCGCCCGGCGCGTGCTCGGCCATGACCGTGTCGGAGACGTCGGTCAGGGCGATCGTCCCGTCGTAGTCGACGAGGAACGCGAGAGGCAGCGCGCCCTGTCGGAGCGGCTCGACGGACGGCGCGCTGCCCGCCGAGCGGATCACCCGGGGAGGGCTAGGCGGTCGTGTCCTGGTCGAGCTCGAGCGCCTCTTCGTCCGACTCCTCGGTGAGCTTCAGCCACACGAAAAGCCCCGCGAGGATGAGCAGCGGGATGACGATGAGCGCACCGAGCGTGATGCCCAGGGCGATGGCGACGGTCTTGAGTGCCTTCACGAGTCGACCTCCTGTGTGGTGCCCGGCGATCGGGCTGGGCGCGCCGCGGCTGCCGCGGCAGTCGAGCGTCTCAGGTAGCGGGCGTCGTCTCCGCGCTCGGCGGCGCCGGTGGGGCCGGTCGCGGCGTGGGCGGCGTCCGGAGTCGGGGTCCGCTGGCGACCATCTCCTGGATGTCCTCGCGCGTGAACTCGGCGAGGACGTGGTGACTGCCTTTCTGGTCGGCCATGAGGAGGCGGACCACGAAGGCACCGCCCTGCTCGAAGAAGAAGACGTCCCGCGGCTTCTGCTCGTCCATGTACCGGCCGAGCACCCGGAACGCCGTCTCATAGTAGCCCGACTGTTCCCAGTCGGCCGGCGGCGGCGCCTCGATGGACGTCCCCCGGGCGCGGCGTCGGGCGACGCCCTCGTCCATGAACCGGGCGATGTCATCGTCGAGGAACGTCAGGGTCTCCTTGGCGACGACGCCCATCGCCTCGGACCAGCCGCCCTCCCCACCGCTCGTGCTCACGAGACCCTGCACGATGAAGCCGTCGGGCGCCTCGACGAGCAGGACCTCGCGCATCCCGCGCTGGTCGAGGAATGCGCCGATCGAGCGGAACACCTCCTCGAAGTCCTGGCGGGCGCTCCCCTCGTAGATCCGCATCTGGGTTCTCCGTCAGGATCCGGTCGTCCGGTCGATGAGTCCGAGATCCTTGGCTCGCCGCTCGCTGCGCCGGAATGCCAGGGTCGCCGCGAGTGTAACCAGCACCCCGGTGGCCGACAAGGCGAGGAGGACCGTCGCGGCGCTCGGTTCGACAGCCCCCGTCAGGTCATGGAAGAGCGACGTCGTGCCGCCGATCGCGCTGGGAGCATGCGGCAGGAGCGCGCGGCGCACGCCCTCCATCCACCAGCTCAGGGGAGAGATCAGGCCGACCGCCTGCGCGAACGGGGGCAGGACGGAGAGCGGGAACACCGCCCCGCTCACGAGGAACAGTGCACCCGCGACAGCCTCCGGGTACTGCCACGACTCCTGGCGCGTCTGGATGCAGACGGCCGCGATGAGCACCCCGATCGCGATGACCGCCCACAGCCCGAGGACCATGGCCACCGCGAGGACGGGCCAGTCGATCCGCGCGGGATCGAAGTCCACGCCGAGGAACGCGATCCCGACGGCGAGCGAGATGATCGCACCGGCCAGGCCGACAGCGACCCGGGCGACGCCGCGCCCGAGGATGACGACGACGAAGTCCGACGGGCTGACGAAGACGTAGCGGAGCATCCGGTAGCGCTCGCGGTCGTCGAGGATCGCCCAGCCGAGGCCAGCGACCCCGCTGAACACGAAGGACCACAGCGCCCCCGCTGATGACGTTGACCATGAACACGAGGATGAGGACCGACGCGAGCGGCTTGGCGATCGAGTAGATGAAGAACAGGACCGGGTCGGTCCAGTTCGCCTCGAGGAGCCAACCCAGGCGCGTCGCGGTGAGAAACGCGCGCCGAGTGTCGGCGAAGCCGTTCCCGCGGGCCCGGGCGGGATCGAGGCCGGGGCCGACGAAGCCACGCGGCAGCGTCTCGGGCGTGGCGGGACGGGCCGCGGTTGGGGTCGTCATCGTCGGATCAGCCCCAGCGCATCGTGAGCTTGCCCTCGCGCCGGGCGAGCATCTCGAGCCGGGTGAGCATCCAGCGGGCGACGCCGATGAAGATGACGGTCATGACGACGAGGATCCCGGCCTCGATGCCCGGCGACGGCGTCCCGCCGAGGCCGGGGGCGTTGACGAAGGCGAGCTGGCGCATCGCGTCGAGGCCGACCGCCAGCGGGATCGTCCCGATGGCGAGCGCACCGAGGGCGCCGAGACGACCGACCGGGAAGTTGAGGCCCGACACGAAGTAGATCGGCTCGACGGTGAGCTGGGTGAGGTGCCACGCCTCGCGACCCCAGAGGAGGAAGAGGCTCGCGAGCACCATCCCGAGGCCGTAGAGCGCCGCGAGCGTCAGGGCGAACACCGCGAGCAGGAGCGCCCACTGCTCGATCTGGAACTGGACGCCGTAGACGATCGCCCCGATCGCGAGGACGACGATCGCCCGCGCGAAGCTCATTGCCATCCCGCCGACGGCCATGCCGAGCAGGATGCTCATCATGCTCACCGGCGCGGTGAAGTAGAGCTCGAGGTTGCCCTGGTCCTTCTCCCAGTACAGCTGGGCGGCCATCATCCACATGACGTTGAGCCAGAACGCCGTCATGGCGCCGCCGAGGACGACGAACCCGATGTAGGCGGGCGGCGCATGGAGCGCCCGGTAGACGAAGACGAATCCGGACGTCGTCATGAACGGCAGGAGGATCTCGAAGAAGAGCCAGCTCCGCTCGCGGAGGATGCCCGACACGCGCGGGTAGGCACGCCCGCCGATGCCCCGGACGTTCGTGAGCAGCTGCCGGCGCGTGTCCCAGGCCGCGGCCGCCTGGGGCGATGCGGTCGGGCGGTTGACGTAGACGCTGCTCATCGGCCGACCTCGGCCGGTTCTCCGGTCGGCGGACGTTCGGCGTGGGCTGGCGGCTCGTCGTTGGGGTCGCGCCCGCCGCTGCTCGGCGACCCATTGGCCTCGGCTTCGTCGAACCCCCGCCCGACGAGCTCCACGAACACGTCCTCCAGGCTCGGCTCGGACTTCTGGAGCGAGACGATCCGCGAGCCGATCCCGCCGAGTGCGTTCACCACGCTGCCGAGCGCCGCATCCCCCTCGAGAGCGAGGTTGACGGCGACGGTCTGCGACGTCTCGTCGCCTTCCTGCCTCCCGTTCGCCGCGATGACTGCGCTCGTCACGCCGGGCAGGCGGGCGAGCGTCGCCGGCCCGCCGTCGAGCTGGTCGACCTCGAGCCGGAAGATCGACTCGCGCTGGACTCGCCGCTTCAGCTCGTCCGGCGTCCCGATCGCGAGGATCTTGCCGTGGTCGACGATCGCGAGCCGCTCGCAGAGCTCGTCGGCCTCGGCCATGTAGTGGGTCGTGAGGAGGATCGTGCGGCCGGGCACCGCCGCCTGCCACGCGCGCACGAGGTCCCGCACCGACCGCGCGGCCGAGACGTCGAGCCCGAGCGTCGGCTCGTCGAGGAAGAAGATCCAGGGGTCGTTCAGCAGGCCGCGCGCGAAGTTCATCTTCTGGCGCTCGCCGGTCGACAGCGTGCTCACGCGCTGCATGCGCTGCTCGGCGAGGCCGACCGCCTCGATGAGCTCCTCGACGCGGCGGCGACCCTCACGTACGCCCAGGCCGTAGAACTGGCTGAACATCCAGAGCTGCTCGTGGACGGTGAGCATCCCGTAGCCCGACTGCTCGCCGCCCGCGACCATGTTCATGATCCGGCGGAGCTCCTTCGTCCGCGTCACGACGTCGAACCCGAAGATCCGCGCCGTTCCCTCGGACGGGAGCAGGAGCGTCGTCAGGATCTTGATGAGCGTCGTCTTCCCCGCGCCGTTCGGCCCGAGCAGGCCGAAGAGCTCGCCCGGTTCGACCTGGAGGTCGATGCCGTCGAGCGCGACGACCGGCGGCTTCGTCTTGTAGATCCGGCGGATGCCGCGAGCGTCGATCGCAAGCGGGGCGCCGGTCGTATCGGCGGGCATGGGCGGATCTCCGGCCCGATCTCATCCTCGTGACGCGGGCCATGCGGCGGGGTCGCACAGTGTACCGCCGGACCGGGTCGATTGGAAGAGGTTCGTCTAACTCTTGGCCGAGGGATATGTAACGAGCGGCCCGTCGATTCAGCTCGCGAGGGCCACCGCCAGACGGGCCGCGACGGCGGCGTTGTTGACGATCAGCGATGTGTTCGCCCGGACGGACGCGCCGCCGGTGATCTCCGCGATCCGCGACAGGAGCCAGGGCGTGAGGTCCGGACCGTGGACGCCCGCCCGGCCCGCGTCGGCGATCGCCTCGTCCACCGCGCCGCGCGCGATAGCGAGGGGCAGTGCGGCGGCTTCCGGCACGGGGACACACACGAGGACTCCGGAACCGAGGGCGAGCCGTAAGTGGGTCGCGACGATCCCGGCTGCGGCCGCGGCGTCCGGCGCGGACGCCGGTGCCCTGACCCCGCTTCCCCGGCTGTAGAACCCGGGCATCTCGTCCTGCCCCACGACGACGACGGGCACCCCGAGTGTCTCGAGGTATTCGAGGGTGAGGCGCACGTCGAGGATCGCCTTCGGGCCGGCGCATACGACCGCCACCGGCGTTCGGGCCAGCTCCTCGA
>VBHW01000212.1 GCA_005881055.1 Chloroflexota bacterium | reverse complement strand
GATCGATCCGTGGACCGGACGGTCCGCGACATCGTGGGCCGGGCCGACCTCCGGGTCGCGGCGTTCACCGAGCGTGGACTATCGGACGCGACCGTCCAGGCGATCCGGGACACGCCCGGAGTCGCGATCGCTGCGCCCGAGATCGAGCGCCGGACGTTCCTCGCGCCGAGCCTTCAGCACGGGTCAGCCCTCGCGCCGGTGACGGTCCTCGGCGTCGACCCGCAGCTCGACCCACGGCTCCACGACATCCCCGCCAGCGGGACCCTCCGCGGCGGGGACGCGCCGAATGCCCTCATCGCGGAGACGCTCGCGACCGCGGAGGGGATCCGGATCGGCGACAAGATCGCGCTCCAAGGGCCTGCGGCGCCGGGCACGTTCGAGATGCTGGTCGGCGGCATGGTGCCGGGCGACGGCCCGCTCCTCGGGACGCTCGGTCGGACGATCGTCGTGAGCCTCGACGAGGCACGCTCGATCTTCGGCGCATCCGCCGGGATCACTCGCGTGGACGTCGGTCTCGGTCCGGACGCGACGCGGGACGCGGTGAGCGATGCGCTCGTCTCCCGACTCACGAACGAGCCATACGTCCTCTCCGACCCCGCCGACATCGCCGCCTCCCTGCGAGCCTCGACCGCCGACTTCCTGTCGACGACATCGCTGCTCGCGGCCGTCGCGCTCTTCGTCGGCGCGTTCCTCATCTTCAACACGCTCTCGATGACCGTCGCCGAGCGGATCCGCGAGGTCGCCCTCATCCGAGCGGCCGGCGCGACGCGGCGGCAGGTATCCGCGCTCGTCCTCCTCCAGGCGCTCTGCCTCGGCGCGGCGGGCAGTGTCGTGGGCCTCCTCGTGGGCCTCGTCCTCGCGGCCGTCATGGTGGGCTACGTCCAGCGGATCGCGATCGTCCCGTTCGACGGGCTGTCCGTTCCGGCCGCGGGAGTCGTCCTCGCGGTGGCCTTCGGGCTTGCCGTCACGCTCGCGGCCGCACTCGAGCCCGCGGATCGCGCCGGTCGCGTCTCGCCGATCGAGGCCCTGCGGTCGCGGCCCGAGCAGGCGATGAGCGTCGGCACCCGCGCGCGACTCGGGTGGCTCGTAGCCGTCTTCGCGGTGGTCGGCCTCGCGGGGATCGCGCTCTGGCCGCATGGAGTCGAAGCGTCGGCACCGATCCGCACCCTCGCCGTCTACGCGATCCTGCTCGTCGCGACGCTCCTGTCGCCGTTCATCCTCCCGGGGCTCGGGCGGCTCGCCGGGATCCCATTCGGCATCGTCGTCCGCGCGGAGGAGCGGCTCGCCCGTGGCGCGGCGATCCGCGACCGCAGTCGCGCCGCGCTCACCGTCGGCGCGCTGACCGTCAGCGTCGCGATGATCGTGGCCATCGGCGTCGTCGCGCTGAACGCTCGGCTGTCCGCGAGCGCCTGGCTCGTCGACGTCGTGCCCGGCGACGAAGTCGTCACCTCCATCGTCCCCGCGGCGATCGACGAGTCCGGCCCGGCCTCCGATCTCGCCGCGGTCCCGGGCGTGGCGCGGGTCACGCCGATCGCGACGTTCGGCGCCGCGTACCAGGGGATCCGCCTCGATGCGGCGGCGGTCGTCGGCCGCGATCTGCTCGCCGACGGCCGGCTCGACTTCGACGCCGGCGACCGCACTGCCGGCCTGAACGGCCTGGACGGCGGCGGGACGGTCCTCGTGCCACGGAGCGTCGCCGATCGGCTCGGCCTCCGTCTCGGCGACACGATGCGTTTCGCTCTCGGCAACGGTGCAACCGCCGACCTGCGGATCGCCGGGATCGTCGCGCGCGGGCTGCCGGGTCGATCCGGCGAGACCGTCTTCGTCGGCTGGCCGGACGCGCCGCGGTTCGGCGTCCTCGGTGCGGATTCGTTCGCGGTCCGGTTCGCGCCGGGCCAGGCGGCGACGGCCCGGCCCGCCCTCGAGACCGTGGCCCGCCAATTGGCTCTCCAGCCGACGTCGATCGACTCGATCGGCGGCGCGATCAGCGACGCGCTCGGCCAGGTCTTCGGGCTCTTCGACGCGCTCGCCGCGGCCTCGATCCTCGTGGCCGGCCTCGGCATCGTGAACACGCTCACGATGAGCGTCCTCGAGCGCGTCCGCGAGATCGGCGTCCTGCGGGCGGCAGGGATGACACGCAGGCAGGTGTGGCGGATGGTCGTCGTCGAGGCCGGCATCCTCGGCATCGTCGGCGCGATCATCGGCTCGATCACCGGCCTCGCGGCGGGTGCCGCCCTCATCGGCCTCGCCGGGGGATCTCTTGCCCTCGCGTCGATGCAGCTCCCGTGGCCGACCGTCGCCCTCGGCGCCGCGTTCGCCGTCGCGGTCGCGATGCTCGCGGCGTACTACCCGGCGCGCCTCGCGAGCGGGCTTTCGATCGTCCGGGCGGTGCAGTTCGAGTAGCTGGGTCGAGTAGACTCCGCGCATCCGCAGCGCCGTGGACGCGGGCGGGTCATGGAGGTCGAGATGCTCGCGAGCCCTCGCTTCAATCGCCTGCCTGCCGCCGAGCGCGGCATCACGATCGGCGACTTCCTCGTGCCGATCCGGGTGGGCGACCGCATGAGCTCGCGGGCGCGCCACGTCGCGCTCGTCATCGCCGGCGCCCTGTTCGTCTTCCTGACCGCGCAGATCTCGATCAGGCTGCCGGGCACCCCGATCCCGGTGACCGGACAGGTGTTCGGCGTCCTGCTCGTCGGCGGCGCCCTGGGGTTCCGGCGCGGCATGCTCGCGATGCTCCTGTACGTCGCGATCGGGGTGATCGGCTATCCGGCCTTCGCCGAGCACAAGGGCGGGATCCAGGTCCTCGCGACGGTCACCGACGGGCGGCTCGTCCTCGGCTCGTCAGGAGGCTACCTCGTCGGGTTCATCGTCGCGGGCTCCCTCGTCGGCTGGCTCGCCGAGCTCGGGTGGGACCGCCACCTCCTCGGCGCCCTTGCGGCGATGGTCCTCGGCGACGCCGCGATCTACCTCATTGGTGTCCCGTGGCTCATGGCTGCGTTGAACCTCTCGCTCGCCGACGGGATCGCGAAGGGGCTCGTGCCGTTCCTCCTGTGGGATGCGGTCAAGATCGGGCTCGCGGCGGGGCTGTTCCCGGCGGCGTGGTGGGTCGTCGGTCGGAGACCGGGCGAGCGCTGACGTCGGGCACCGAGGGAGCGCTGACCCGCCCGGACCCGACCCGGATCAGGCGGTGAGCGCCCGCGCCAGGCTCCGGTACGACGCGCGGAGCAGTCGGGCGACCTCGGGCCAGTAGCGATCCCCGCGGCCCGTCGGGCCATCCGGATCGGCGGTCGCGCCCCGGTCGCGCACCTCGGCGGCCATCCCGCGAAGGCGACCGGCCTCCGCCACGTCGGTCTCGG
>VBHW01000024.1 GCA_005881055.1 Chloroflexota bacterium | reverse complement strand
GCCTGGGGTGTGGCCGTGAGGATGAACGCGAACAGGAACTCGGCTCAGTCGAACGCGAACACGATGATCGCGACCGCGAGCACCGGCGTCCGCGACAGGGGCAGGAGGACCGTCCGGAACGCGTGCCAGCGGCTCGCGCCGTCGACGAGCGCGGCCTCCTCGATCTCGAGCGGGATCTCGTCGAGGAAGCCCTTGAGCATCCAGATCGCCAGCGGCAGGTTGAAGATCGTGTAGACGATGACGAGCGCCGGCAGCTGGTTGTACAGGCCGATGGTGCGGATGATCGCGAAGTACGGGATGACCACCGCGATCGGCGGCAGGAAGCGAAGCGAGAGCGCCCAGTTGAGGACGCCCGACCGCACGCCGGCCGACACGGGCAGGCGGGTGATCGGGTAGCAGATCGCGAACGCGACGACGATCGCGACGAGCGTCGCCGCGAGCCCCACGACCACGCTGTTGAGGAGGAGCCCGGTCATCCCGCGGGTGACGAGGACGCTCCAGTACGAGTCGATCGTCGGCGCGTGCGGCACGAGGGTCGGCACGGTGGCGAACAGCTCGGCCTTCGTCTTCAGCGACGTCGACACGAGGTAGAAGAGCGGGAACACGAAGAGCGCGGCCACGACGGCGAGCACGAGCGACGTCGCGATCCAGGCGGGGCTGCGGCGGCGGCGCGTCACCGGCGGTCCGCCGGGATGAAGCGGTTGATGAGCGTGTAGAAGATCGTCATCGCGACCATGACGACGACGGCGAGGGCGGACGCCTCGCCGAGGTCCGAGAACTTGAAGCCGACCCGGTACATGTACAGGCTGAGGAATTGCGTCGTGGTCCCCGGGCCGCCCCCGGTCAGCACGTACACCGCGTCGAACACGCGCAGGACGTCGGCGATCCGGAAGAACAGGACGAGGAGGAGGAGCGGCCGCAGGTAGGGCAGCTCGATGTGCCGGAACTGGGTCCACGAAGTGGCACCGTCGACCTGGGCCGCCTCGACGGCCTCGCTCGGAACGGTCTGGAAGCCGGCGAACAGGACGAGGTAGACGAAGGGCGTCCACTGCCAGATGTCGACCGTGGCCGTCGCGAGCATCGCCAGCGGCGGCGACGAGAGCCACAGGATCTGGCCGCGGCCGGTGCTCCCGAGGAGGATGTTGAGGATCCCGTAGTCGGGCGCGAAGACGAGCCGAAACACGACGCCGACCGCGATCTGGGGGATGACGATCGGGATCATCGCCGCGACGTAGATGACGGCGCGGAGGACAGGCGAGCGGACCGTCCGGTGGACGAGCAGCGAGAGCCCCAGCCCGATGAGGATCTCGCTCGGCAGGACGATCGCCGCGTACAGGCCCGTCTGCTTGATCGACTCGTAGAGGAGCGGGTTCGACAGCGCGCGGACGAAGTTCGCGGGGCCGACGAAGTTGCCGGCGTCGTTCGTCGTCGCGTCGACGAGTGCGAGGAGGAACGGGACGGTCGCGATGACCACGACCGTCCCGAAGACCGGCAGGAGCAGGCGGAGTGCCAGCCGCTCCTGCCGGCTGCGCGCGGCCCAGTTGGACCGGGTCCGCGCGATGACCGTCACGGAGTGACGCCTATTGGGTCGGGTAGCCCGCCCCCTTCATGAGGGTGCGGATCTCCGCGGAAGCCTTCGTCGCGACGTCATCGGCCGTCTCCTGGCCGGTGAGCGCGGCGTTGAGGTGGGTGCCGATGATCGTCTCCACGGCGTTCCACTGGTCGGTCCGCGGCCGCCAGTTCGGCGGCGCCTGGAGTGCCTGGGCCAGCACCGGGAAGTACACGTTGGCCTTCCCGAGCTCGGGGTCGTTGAGGATGCTCGTGCGGGACGGGATGCCGGCATTCTGCGCGTACGTCTTCTGCGTGTCGGCCTGGAGCATCCACTTGATGAAGTCGGCCGCGGCCTGCTGGTTCTTCGAGGCCTTGGGGACGCCCAGGAGCCAGTTGCCCATCATGCCGACGCCCTTGCCGCTCGGACCCTTGGGGATCGGGATGAAGGCCACCTTGCCGGCCACCTGGGTCACCTTCGGGTCGAGAACCGCGCCGGCGATCTCGCCCGGCCAGACCGACGACTGGTAGCCCTGGCCGATGGCCATGAGCCGGTCGCGGTCCGCCGCGTCGCTGCTGCCCGGATCCGACTGGGCGACGCCCTTGAGGTCCTCGACGAGGAACTTGATGGCCGCCTTGGACTTGTCGTTGTCGAACACGACGTTCCAGTTGTCGTCGAACACGTCACCGCCGAACGACCAGAGGATCGGCAGGAAGTCCGCCGTCACGGGGTTCGTGGCCTTGCCGCGGACGAGGTAGCCGGCCACGGGCGGCTTGTTCTGCGCCTTCGCGTTGTTCAGGACGTCGTCGTAGGTCGCCGGCGCCGTCGGCGTCAGGTCGCTGCGGTACATGAACATCTCGACGTTGCCGACGATCGTCACGCCGAGCAGCTGCTGGGGCTTGCTCTTCTCGCTCGGCGGCACCGGCCCGCGCGGCGGCGGCCAGGTGCCGACGTCCCAGACCACCTGGGCGATGTCCGGGTCCTTCGTGATGCCCAGCGCGCCAAGGTCGGACAGGGAGCCGTCGGTGCCGAATTTCGGCATCCACGGGTCGTCCATCATGATGAGGTCGTACGTCGCGTCGTTCGCCTTGAACGCGTTCACGAGCTTGGAGTACAGGTCGGCGTACGGCGCCTCGACGATGTCGATCTGGACGCCCGTCTTGGCCGTGTACATCGGCCAGAGGGCCTTCAGGCCCGCGTCCTCCACGCCCTGGACGGCTGCGATCGTGAGCTTCTTCGTTCCGCTGGTGGTGGTGGTCGAGCACGCCGACGCGAGAAGCGCGATCGGAACGAGCATCGCCAGCCACTTGTGGAGCCTCATGCTCCGCCCTCCTACCTAGCTACCTCGATGGTCGTTTCGGGGCTGACCCCCCGGCTCGGCTGGACACGGTCTGGTTTCACCTCCTCCGTCACTTCCGGTGAACGGGCACGGCCTCAAGCGTCCATGACACGCACGGGTCGCCCTTCGGCGCGCGAGCGACTGGCCGCCACCGAGATGCGCATGGCCTCGAGCGCGTCGCGAGCCGTGCACGGGCTCGCGGCCTCGCCCGAGGCGACACCGATGAATGCGATGAGCTCCTGCCGATAGGCCTCTTCGAAGCGGGTGAGGAACGTCTGCCACGGCGGTCCGGCGAGCGTCGGCGCGTCCACCTCGAGCGAGCGGATCGGGGTGCGCTGGCCGAGCCCCACGGTGACGGCGTCGCGCGATCCGACGATCTCCATGCGGATGTCGTAGCCGAGCGGGTCGTGACGCGTCTGGCTGAGGACGCCGAGCGTCCCGTCTGCGAGTCGCAGGACGGTCGCGGCCGTGTCGACGTCGTCGTGGCGCTCGAAGATCGGAAAGCCGCGCACCGATCCCGTCGCGTAGACCTCCTCGACCTCCTGGCCGAGCAGCCAGCGCAGGGCGTCGAAGTCATGGATCGACGAGTCCCGGAAGAGGCCGCCGCTCACCGGGATGTAGGCATCCGGCGGCGGCTCGTGGTCGTGGGCGATGAGGCGGACGAGGTAGACGGTGCCGAGATCGCCGGACTCGACGAGTCGGCGCGCCTCGCGGTACGCGGGGTCGAACCGCCGCTGGAACCCGACCTGGAACGGCACGCCGGCCGCCTCGATCCGGTCGACGAGCTCGAGAGTCTCGGGCAGGTCGAACGCGAGCGGCTTCTCGCAGAACGTCGGCATCCGCCGGTCGACGGTCTCCCGGGCGAGGGTCGCGTGCGCGTTGGTCGATGCGGCGATGACGGCCGCATCTGCGCCGCGCAGGGCTTCCTCGAGGGAGGGCGCGGCGAGTCCGTTGATCGCGCTGGCCGCTTCGCGGGCGCGATCGAAGTCGATGTCCCAGATGACGACCTCGTCGACCTTCGGCTGCGCGGCGAGGAGGCGGCCGTGGAGCTGCCCGATCCGTCCCGCCCCGAGGAGCGCCATCCTCATCGGCCGAGGCTCACGCCGACGCTCGCGCCGTCGGTTCGGCTGGCGGTCATGCGGCCCACCGGCCGTTCGCGCGCATCCGGAGAGCGAAGTCGAGGACGTTCCGACCGATCGCGGCGCTCTCCGACGGTGGCCTCCACGTCGTGTCCTGCTCGACCATGAGCCAGCCCCCGTAACGCGTCTCGGCGAGCGCCCCGAGCACCCCGACGAGGTCGAGGACGCCGCTGCCGAGCTCGGTGAAGATCCGCGCATCGAGCGCCTCGTGGAATCCGCCGATCCGGCCGTCGCGGAGCCGGGCGAGCGGGTCGGCGGCGACGTCCTTCATGTGGAGGTGGATGACGCGGAGCCCGTACTGCCGCAGAGCCGTGATGGGGTCGCCGCCGCCGATCGTGTAGTGGCCGACATCGAGACACAGTCTCACCAGGTCCGGATCGGTCGACCCGGCGAGGCGGTCGATCTCGGCGGGCGTCTCGACGAACGTCCCCGCATGGCCGTGGAAGGCGAGTGGATGGCCGAGCTCGCGCGCCTCGCGGCCGAGACTCTCGAGGGTCGCGGCGAACGCCGTCCAGCCCGCCTCGGAGAGCCGGAGCGTCCCCGGTGAGCCCGCACGACCGGCACGCTCGACCCGTCCCGGCGCAAGGCCGGCGGCGACGACGAGCACCTCGCCGTCCGCCTGATGGAGCGCCGACAGCCGCGCGCGGCCCAGCTCCAGCGCGCCCGGACCGGGACCGTCGGGCCCGCACGGCAGGGCCGCGTAGACCTCGGCCAGGCGGAGCCCGCGCCGCCCGAGCTCGCTGCGGAGCGCGGCGCCGACCGGGAAGCCGATCCCGTCCTGGACCCCGTCGAAGCCGAGCCGGGCCGCCTCGTCGAGGATGACCTTGGCGGGGACCCGCGGCCCCGCCGTCTCGACGTCCGTGTTGTTCCACACGATCGGGACGATGCCGATCGGCGGGCGGCCGAGCGCGCCGCTCACTGGTGCTGCTCCTCGGCGCGGCCGGCGAGCTGGGCCGCCCGCTCCTCCGGGTGGTACTCCGGGATCGGCACGTCCCACCAGCCGGTCTTGTCGGCGCCGGCATCGGCGAGGTCGCGGCTCACGGCGATCGCGACGAGGGAGGGACCGCCCGAGGCAAGGGCGCGCGCGATGGCAGGGCAGACGTCGCCGGGATCCTTCACCGCCTCCGCGTGGATCCCGAAGCCGCGGCCGATGGCCGCGAAGTCGGGCGAGTAGAGCGAACCGTCGCGGCGCACGAAGTCCGTGGCCGCCGTCCGGCCGAAGAACGTCTGCTGGCCGCCCTTGATGCTGATCCAGCCCGAGTTGTCGAGAACGACGACGCAGACCGGCGCGTCGAGCATCGCGGCGGTCGCGAGCTCCTGCATCGACTGGAGGAAGTCGCCGTCGCCGGCGATCGCGAGGACCTGGCGCCCCGGGGCGGCGAGGCTCGCCCCGATGGCGCCCGGCAACGTGAAGCCCATCGTCGAGAAGCCGCCGGACGTGATGTGCGTCCGCGGCAGCCGCGTGACCCAGCGCTGCTTGACGACGCCCTGCGGGAGGCCCGCGCCGGTCACGACGATCGCATCGTCGGCGGTCGCTCGCTGGACCTCCCGGATCGCCCGCGCCTGGGTCATCGGCACGCGGTCACTGCCCGACTTGAGCTCGACCTGCGCCCCCCACGCCGCCTTGAGCCGCTGGACCTCGGCGAAGTACGGCGTGTCGCGATACGTCCCCGGCCCACCGCCCGGCCCGAGCGCGGCCAGTAGGTCGTCGACCGCCGCCCGGGCGTGCGCCACGAGGGGCACGGCCACCGGGTAGTTCTTGCCGATCTCGCGCGGGTCGATGTCGATCTGGACGAGCCTGCTCGGCGGGATCGCGAACGTCACACCCGCCCGGTACGAGGAGGCGGACCAGTCGGTGAAGCGGCAGCCGACGGACAGGATCACGTCGGCGCTCGCGGCGAGCGCGTTGCCGCACGTCGAGGCCGTGTCGCCGATCGTCTGGGCCGCCAGCTCGTGCGTCTCGTCGATCGCGCCCTTGCCCATCCATGTCGTGACGACCGGCGCGCCGAGACGCTCGGCGAGGGCGGTCAGGGACGGGCCGGCGTCGGCGCCGATCGCGCCGCCACCGGCGACGATGACGGGTCGGCGGGCAGCCCGGAGGAGGAGGGCTGCCCGCTCGACGTCGTCGGCGGCCGGCCGAGCGCGACCGCGTGCCTCGCGCTCGTCGGGATCCGGGATGGTGACGTCGGCCGCATCGGCCTGGACGTCCATCGGGAGGTCCAGGAGGACCGGCCCGGGCCGCCCGGAGAGCATCTGGTTCCACGCGCGGTGGAGGACGAACGGCAGCTCGTCGACCCGCGAGGGCTGCCACCACTCCTTGACGACCGGCTCGAAGATGCGCGGGTTGTCGGCCGCGTGGCGCCGCTCGATCTCCTGGAGGAGGGCGTGGCCGCGCATGTACGTGTGGGCGGAGCCGGTCATGAGGAGCACCGCCGTGGAGTCGACGTACGCCGTGGCCATGCCGACCACCGTGTTCGTCGCGCCGGGGCCGATGCTCGTGAACGCGAGCAACGGCCGACCCGTGACGCGGTAGTAGCCATCGGCCAGGTGGACGGCGGACTGCTCGTGCATGACCTGGAGCGTCCGGATGGCGTCCGCGCGATCGAGCAGCGCGTCGGTGAGGGCCCACGAGCCGTGGCCGGGAATGCCGACCGCGTAGGGAACCCGCTGACGAACCAGGTACTCGACGAGGATCTGGACGCCCGACAATCGAACGGTGGCGCGCCGCTCGCTCACCTCACGGGGACTGGGTCGGGAGGGCGCGGTGGGCCGGGACGGACGCTGACACCACGTCGATGCAAACGATTGCATCCATCTGCTCCCGGACGATACCATCCCCCGTAGCCGTGTCAATCCGCTCGTTGCAATCGTTTACAGCGACGGGCCCAGCGGTCCGCCGGCGAAGGCGCGGCCCGCGATGAGCGGGGCCGCCGCCGCACGCCAGACGACCGCGACGGACGGCCGGCGGCTCCTCCGTCGTGCGGGACCAACCGGGAAGGACGGCACGATCGTGCGCGTCACCCCGGACGATGCGGGCTGGTCGTACGTCGGGTTCTCCGCCCACCGACTGGAGCCAGGTGCGACGATCCGGCGGCCCGGCGCAGCCGAGGAGCGACTGGTGCTCGTGCTGGAGGGCCAGGCGACCGTGCGGGTCGGCGACCAGGCGTTCGCGCGGCTCGGCAACCGTGCGAGCGTCTTCGACGACACCCCGCCCGGCATCGTCCTTGCCGCTCCCGGCGCCGCCCTGGACGTCCGCGCCGACACCGATACGCTCGTGGCCCTGGCAACCGCGCCGGCCGGGCCGGTCGCCCGAACCGCGGCGATCGACCCGGCCGAGATCCTCGTGGAGTCGCGCGGCTCGGGCAACACGTCGCGCCGCGTCCGCCACCTGCTGCCCCCCGCCGCCGAGGCGGGCCGGCTCATCGCCTACGAGGTGTTCACGCCAGGGGGCAACTGGTCGAGCTATCCGCCGCACAAGCACGACACCGAGGACCCGCCCCGAGAGGCGTATCTCGAGGAGGTCTACTTCTACCGCTTCGCCCGTCCACAGGGCTTCGCGCTCCAGCGGATCTACACCGGCGATCGCGCCGTGGACGAGGCGATCGTGGCGACGGACGGTGATGTCGTCATCGTCCCGGCCGGATATCACGTCGTGGCGGCGGCCGCGGGCTACGACTGCTATTACCTGAACGTCATGGCCGGACCGGGGCGAGCCTGGAGCTTCACGGTCGACCCGGACCACGCCTGGCTCATGGACTGGGACGCCTCGAAGCCACGACGATGACGCTCACGATGGTCGACAGCCCGCTCCTGCGCATGGTCCGTTCGAGCCCGACGGACTACTGGAACGACTCCTGCTCAGTCGATGACCTGGCGTACGCCGTCGAGCGCGGTGCCGTGGGGGCGACCTCGAACCCGAGCATCGTGCTCGAGGTCCTCCGTAAGGAACGGGCCCACTGGTATCCACGCGTCCTCGCCCTGGCGGCGGAGCATCCGGACTGGACGGAGGTCGATCTGACCTGGGCGGTCGTCGAGGAGATGGCGGTCCGGGCGGCGGCGATCCTCGCTCCGGTCTTCGAGCGGGAGGGCGGCCGGGCCGGCCGGTTGTCGATCCAGACGAACCCGGCCAACTACACGAATACCGCGCGGATGCTCGAGCAGGGGCTGCGCTTTGCCTCCCTCGCCCCGAATGCCCAGGTGAAGTTCCCGGCCACGCAGGCGGGCATCGTCGCGCTCGAGGAGGCGACATACCGCGGCGTGAACATCAACGCCACGGTCTGTTTCACGGTGCCCCAGGCGCTCGCCGTGGCCGAAGCCGTGGAGCGCGGCCTGAACCGCCGGCGGGCGGATGGCCTCGACGTCGAGGCCCTCCATCCGGTGTGCACGATCATGATGGGCCGGCTGGACGACTGGATGCGGGTGCTCGCGGACCGGGACGACATCGCGATCGACCCCACCGCGCTCAACTGGGCGGGCATCGCGGCATTCAAGCACGCGTATGCCCTGTACCGGGAGCGGGGCTATCGAGCGCGGCTGCTGGCCGCCGCCTACCGCCACCGGCTCCACTGGACAGAGCTCGTGGGCGGCGACGTCATCCTCACGATGACCCACCAGTGGCAGGTCCGGTTCAACGAGTCAGGGGTCGAGCCGCGCTCCCGGATCGACGTCCCGATCGACCCGGCCATCGTCGCGGAGCTCAGCGAGCGGATCCCCGACTTCCGCCGAGCCTACGAGGCTGACGGCATGCGGCCTACGGAGTTCGACACGTACGGCGCGACGGTCCGCACGCTGCGAGGCTTCATCAAGAGCTACCACGACCTCCAGGGCGCGGTCCGCGATATCGTCCTGCCTGACCCCGACGTCATCGCGCCTGCCTGAGCTGTCGGGCTGATCGGTTCCGCCGATCGGTTCCGCTGACGGCCCTGCTGATCCTCCGCGCCGACACCCCGTTCAGCGCGTACGCGGGAAGCCGAGGTCCACCTTCGAGGTGCCAGGGTCGGGCCAGCGCGCGGTGACGACCTTCGCACGCGTGTAGAACTGGATGCCCTCCGGCCCGTACATGTGCGTGTCGCCGAACAGCGACGACTTCCAGCCGCCGAAGCTGTAGTACGCGACCGGGACGGGGATCGGCACGTTCACGCCGACCATGCCGACGTTCGCCTCGAACTGGAACTGGCGTGCCGCGCCACCGTCGCGGGTGAAGATCGCTGTCCCATTGCCGTACGGGTTGTCGTTGACGAGCGTGACCGCTTCGGCGTAGGTCGGCACGCGGACGACCTCGAGGACCGGGCCGAAGATCTCGTTCCGGTAGCAATCCATGTCGGGGCGCACGCGGTCGAGCAGGGAGACGCCGAGGAAGAAGCCGTCGCTGTCCCGGAACAGCGCATGGTCCCGGCCGTCGACGACGAGGTCGGCGCCCTGCTCGCGGCCCGAGTCGAGGTACGTGGCGACCTTGTCGCGATGCTCGCGGGTGATGAGCGGGCCCATCTCCGCGGTCGGGTCGCTGCCCGGCCCGACCCGGACCTTGGGGAGCCGGCTCCGGATGGCCTCGACGAGCGGGTCGGCCACGCCGCCGACGGCGACGACGACCGAGATCGCCATGCACCGCTCGCCGGCCGAGCCGTACGCGGCGCTGACCGCCGCGTCGGCCGCCATCCCGATGTCCGCGTCGGGCAGGACGACCATGTGGTTCTTCGCCCCGCCCAGCGCCTGGACGCGCTTGCCGTGACTGGTTCCGGTCTCGTAGATGTAGCGCGCGATCGGCGTCGAGCCGACGAACGAGACCGACGCGATGTCGGGATGCTCGAGGATGCGGTCGACCGCGACCTTGTCCCCGTGGACGACGCTGAACACGCCGTCGGGCACCCCCGCCTCCTTGAGGAGCTCGGCGATGTAGACGGACGCCGACGGGTCCTTCTCGGAGGGCTTGAGCACGAACGTGTTCCCGCACGCGATCGCGTTCGCGAACATCCACATCGGGACCATGGCCGGGAAGTTGAAGGGCGTGATCCCCGCCGCGACACCGAGCGGCTGGCGGATCGAGTACACGTCGACGCCGGTTGACGCCTGCTCGCTGAATCCGCCCTTGAGCAGGTGCGGGATGCCGCACGCGAACTCGATGTTCTCGAGGCCGCGGGCCACCTCGCCGAGCGCGTCGGACGGGACCTTGCCGTGCTCTGACGTCAGGAGGGCCGCGATGTCGGCGCGGTGCGTGTCGACGAGTGACCGGATCCGGAAGAGGATCTCGGAGCGCTTCGCGAGAGACGTCGCCCGCCAGGCGGGGAACGCGGCCTTCGCCGCCCGGACGGCCGCGTCGACCTCTTCGGCCGAGGCGAAGTCGACTTCCCGGGCGAGCCGGCCGGTTGCCGGGTCGTAGACGGGGCCGTGACGGCCCGACGTTCCCGCGACCGGTCCCCCACCGATCCAGTGATGGACCCGATCGATACCGCGCGCCGCGCGGCGGCTCTCCGTCCGCGGCTCGACGACCTGCGTCATGGCTGACCTCGATGCTGTGTCTGCCTCAAGGGTACTCCGGTGTCGCACGCCGGCCGCCGAACGGCGGCCGATGGCCTCTTGCGTCGTGCTCCGAGTGGGCTCGATCAGAACGGCGGGCGGGACGCCGGATCGGGCCATTCCGGATCCTGGGCCGTCAGGTGCGCCTGGTGGCGGGCGCGTGAGCCGGCCCATCGTGCCGCGGCGACCCCGAGGATCGCGGTCGCCGCCACGCCGAGCGCGATGAGCCCTCCCGCGCGCACGGGCCCGACGACCGCGTCGTCGCGCCAGGCGAACGTCACGACGAACCGGCCGATCGCCCAGAGCGCGAGGCCGATGAAGTACGCCGATCCGTCGCGTGACCGGAAGGCGCCGAGCGAGAGCAGGAGCACGAGGAACCCGAGGGCGATGCCGGTCGCGGCCGCCTCGTACAGCTGGGCTGGATAGGCCGGGATCGCGGGCGCGAGCGAGCCCCACGGACCGGTGCCGGCGTACGCGGTGGCCAACGGGGAGTCGCTCGGGGCGCCCTGGCCGCTGCCTCCCAGGGCCATCGCGACCTTGCCGAGACCGAGCGCTGCGAGCACCGGAACACTGGCGACGTGGAGCCAGCGGCCGACCGGCGCGTCGAGCAGGCGTGCGACGTAGACGCCGGTGATCGTCCCGATGACGATCGCGAGGCCCAGCTCGAGGCTGCCCTGTCCCGCGTCGAGGATCGCCGGCTGGTGTACGGCGTAGTAATCGGCGTGGAGCAGCACGTAGCCGATGCGGCCGCCGACGACGGCCCCGGGAACGACCCCGAGCACGATGAACAGGAGGTCGTCCCGGCGGAGATGCTCGTCCTCGCGTGCCCAGCCCGGATGGGAGTGGTCGGGCGGCGTCCGGCCGGCGAGGTAGGCCGCGATGAGGAGCGCGACGAGCACCGCCGCCGTCAGCCCGAGCGTCTCGAGACGGACGCCGCTGTCGCCGAGCCGGAGGATCGGGTCGAAGTCGAGGAGGATGCTGGCGAGCGGCACGGTGCCGGTCAGTGTAGCCAAGCGCCGCTGCCCGAAGCGGGGGACGAGCCGTTCGGCGAGGCATCGTGGTCGGGGAGTGTCGGCTGGCCGACAGGGTCGATGTCGCGCCGACGCTGGCGACGGGTATGCCCCGCGCCGATCATCCGGTCACTGACGCAGGCCGTCGCAGCCTACGTCCACCTGGTGGACAGCGGACCGGATCGGACCCCCTGGGGAATCGGGTGCCTGGGGGCACTCGATGGGGTCCGGGTCCGCCCGACGTCGATGCTCGTGGAGGAGACATGGACCAGCGGGTCAGCCACGCCGCCGCTCCCGTCGAGCTCTCGATGCGGCTCCTCGGCAGGATCTCGGCCTCCGTCAACGGCCGCGAGATCCGGCTCACCGGCCGGCATGCCCAGGCTCTCCTCGCGCTCCTCGCGCTGCAGCCGCGACCGCGCTCCCGGGAGGCCATCGCCACGGACCTCTGGCCGGACGCCGACGGCAGCTCGTCAGCGGCGCTGCGCCAGGCCCTCTGGCTCGTCCGCGGCGCGATCTCCGCCGCCGGCACCGACCCGGACGCGGTCGTCGAGGCCGACCAGGACTCGATCGGGCTGCGCGCGTGCCTCAATCTCGACCTCGACGCCGGGCGGTTCGAGCGGCTCGTGCGTGGGCAGCCGGCCGAGCCTGAAGCCGCGCTCCTCCTCTATCGGGGCGACCTCGCCGAGGGCCTCTGTCACGAGTGCTTCGCGAGCGACCGCGAGCGCCTGTCCGACGCCTACGAGGATGCCCTCGCGATGGCCGCCCAGGACCGCCTCGACTGCGGCGATCCGGCCGGCGCCCGCACGGCCGCAGAGCAGCTCCTCGCGCGCGACGGCCTGCGGGAGGAGGCCCACGAGACGCTCATCCGGGTCTACGGCGCCACTGGCTCGCGCTCGCAGGTCCACCGCCAGTTCCGGCGGCTGCGGGAGGTGCTCGAGCGCGAGATCGGCGTGGAGCCGCTGCCGGAGACGATCGCCGCGTACCGGACCGCCCTCGCGGAGACCGTCGAGCGATCGCGGCTCAGCGCGGCATCCGCCGTCTTCGCCACCCGGCGCGGCCTCGCGGCGTTCGCCGGGCGAACCTGACCGGCTC
>VBHW01000211.1 GCA_005881055.1 Chloroflexota bacterium | reverse complement strand
AAGCCATTGCCGAGCGGTCATCTGGAAGACCTTCAGGGCTTCGCGACAACCTTCGCCGCTACTACGCACGCGACAAGAAGCTTTCGTAAATAGCAGGCCTTCGGGACCGCCTCAGGCTGTCGCCGCTTGAACAGCTGATAACTGTACGGACCGAAGGGGAGATCCCATCGCCGACCGAGCTCGTGTCGCTCGTCCGAAGGGCCGCGGTACGGGGATCCCCCGATGAATGGGTCAATGTCCTCGCCATAACGTCCTCGGCAGACCCGCGAAAGGTCGCGTGTAAGCGGAGAGGGGAGCGCGATGGCGATGGCAATCCTTGTGGCGGGCGTCGGCGCGGACCAACCGGTCGTCGGACCGGGAGCGGCGAATGCTTTGGCCGAGCTGGGGATTACGCGCGTCTCGCTCCTACGGGACTCGGACGACTTCAGCGTCGTGCTCGAAGGCTGGGCATTCGACCCTGCCAATGCCGGCGAGGCTGTCAGGGCCGTCTTTCCCCGCGACAGCGGCCGGGTTCGGGTCTTCCGCGAGATCGAGCAGGTGGCCGTCTCGACCGCACTCAGGAACGGAGGATTGACATGAGGAAGTTGATCGTTGGAGTGGCCGTCGCTGGCCTCGTCCTCGTCGTCGGAAGCGCTGGGATGGCGTTTGGCAACTCGAGCGCATCGGACCTGCCACCGACCTGGCACGTCCACGACGGTCAGACGGCGCTCGGGTCGCAGCACAAAGGCATCTCCTTCTTCCCGCAGATCCTGGGCATCAGCACCGCCCAATACCTGGCGGACCCGGCGCGCTGTCCAAACGCGACCGACAAGGGACTCCTGCCAGCCAACGGAGACGGTGCCGTGCTCCGAGCGGGAATCTGCACCACCAGCACGCAGGTCATCCACCTGAGAACGGTGCCCGCCGGGACATCCGGGCCGGAGGGCTGGCAATCGATCGTGTGGCCGAGTGAGCCACAGAACGTGACCTTCTATCTCGTGACCCCGAGGTAGTTGCCAAGCCATCGATGTCAGGGCCTACGAGGCGCACCAAGCCCCCGTCCTCAGGTCGGGGGTTTCGCCTTGCCCGACGGCCGTTTGCTGCGTGGCATCAAGAGGTGCCGCCTTGCGCGAAACCCCGCGGGTATCGGGGCGAGGCCAGGCGAGCGGCGGACCCTCATCCTGCGGGGAAGCCGCGTAGCAAGCTCGAACGGACCAATGCGGCCAGCTCAGTCCGGTTGCGCAGCCCGAGCTTTGCGAGGATGTTCGTGAGGTGCCGCTCAACGGTTTTAGGCGAGACAAGCAACGCCTCGGCAATCTCGCGGTTGCTGCCGCCGCCGGCCACGAGCCGGGCGATCTCGCGTTCACGGCCGCTGAGAGCGTCGAGCCCGTCCCCGCCGCTCGCTGGACCGCGACGCCAGGCCCTTACGCCTAGGCGCCGTAGGGCCTGCGACGCAAGACGACCCTGGCTCAGCGCGCCCATCCGTTCTGCCAGGTCCGCCGCTGCCGTGAATGCCGCGACGGCTTGCTGGCGGTCGATTCGGACGAGGGCCCGTCCAATATCGAGGCGCACCCACAGGAGATCCTCGAGCAGGCCAAGGTGCTCGAGGCCATCGGCGTACGAGTCCAGGATCGAGACCGCCGCGCGATCGTCGCCCTTGGCGGTGGCGATGGCCGCCGTCGCGCGCATCCGCGACAGATCGCGCTGGAGATAGCCCCCATTCGACTGCTCGTCCCAACTAGCCAGCTCGCGTCGGGCAGCCTCGACGCGGCCGATGCGGGCGAGAAGCTCGGCGGAAAGGATCGACAACTCGGCGCTGCATCGCGGGCAGCGGGCGAGAGCAGAGGCGTCCCGAGCCGCCGCGAGCTCCGACTCGACCTTGGCTGCCACCCCTGCGCCGCCGTATCGCGCGTGCCAGGCCGCGATGGTCTCGTGAATCGCGATGAGGTAGTGCAAGTCGGGCTCGGCTTCCGCATCGTGCTGCAGCGCTCGAAGGGCGGCCGCCGGGTCGCCGAGCGAAAGTTCGATCGCATGGAGGATCGAGGCCGCGTTACCCCAGCAGCGCTGGGGTGCGTTCGTGACGCGGACCTCGAGCTCGCGGGTTTCAACCGCTACGGCGCGGGCCTCGGCGAGACGGCCCGTGTCGCGGAGTCCTCGCGCGGTCCCGCGGCCGGCCTCGATCATCAGTGTCGGCAGCACCAGGCGCCTCGCGAGGTCCCACGCCTGTCGGAACTGCGCCTCCGATTCCCGGACCATTCCGAACGTGCGAAGGGTGATCCCGGCTCGCGACAGGGCAGCGACCTGCGACTCCTCGTCGAGGCCCTCCGCCACGCGCACCACCGTTTCGCTCAATCGGACAGCGTCGTCGGCCCGAGCTTCCTGCATGGCCCCATCGCCCGCGGCCTCCAGGGCCACGAGGTAGGCCCGCCGACCGTTCGGCGAGAGCCGGTCGATGCCGCCCGCCTCGGCAACCAGCGCGTCCGCAGCGGCCAGCGCCCGAGCGGCGGTCCGGCTTCCGGAGACCGTCTCGTGATCCAGCCAGAGCTCGACGTCGGCTAGCAGGGCATCGAGGCGCACGGCGGCCTCCGGCGTCGCCGGCGCCGCATCGCGGGCGCGGTTGAGATGCTGGCGCGCGACGCTCGAGCGGCGGAGGACATAGGCCGCACGGGCCGCCTCGGTCTCGGCGTGCTGCCGCTCGATCGCGTCGGTGGTGTTCTCGCTCACGCGCGTCCAGGCCTCGAGCGCCAGATCCTGCTCGCCGATGATGGCACCGAGTTCCGCGAGCGCCCGATCGAGGCCGATACGCCCGTCCGCGCCCGGATCGAGGGCGTGGCTGATCGAGGCAAGGAGGCGCAAATCGTCTCCGTTCA
>VBHW01000210.1 GCA_005881055.1 Chloroflexota bacterium | reverse complement strand
CCTCGGCATCGCGTTCCCGCCCGACTTCGATCCTGCCGGTGGCACGTTCTACATCGACTACACCGACAAGAAGGGCGATACCGCGATCGCTTCCGTGAACGTGGAGGGATCGAACCCCGACCTCGCCGACCCGAGCTCGCTCCACGTGATCCTTCACATCGCTCAGCCGTTCGCGAACCACAACGGTGGCGGGCTCGCGTTCGGGCCGGACGACGACCTGTACATCGGCATGGGCGACGGCGGCTCCGGCGGCGATCCGCAGGGCAACGGGCAGCGCCTCGACACCTTGCTCGGCAAGCTCCTGCGCATCGACGTGAGCCCCGATCCCGGGTCGACCGAGCCATACCGGATCCCGACCGACAACCCGTTCGCCGGCGAGTCGGGCGACCGGCCGGAGATCTGGGCGTATGGGTTGCGCAACCCGTGGCGGTTCAGTTTCGACCGGGAGACCGGCGACCTGTGGATCGGCGACGTCGGGCAGAACCGCTACGAGGAGATCGACCGCCTGCGGGCGGGCAGCCTTGGCGGTGCGAACTTCGGCTGGAACGTCATGGAGGGCCTGCACTGCTATCCCGGCGGGGGCGATTGCAACCGCGCCGGCCTCGAGCTGCCGATCGCCGAGGTCGACCACTCGGCCGGTGACTGCGCCATCATCGGCGGCTACGTCTACCGCGGGTCCGACTGGCCCGCCCTCGTGGGCGGGTATGTCTTCGGCGACGAGTGCTCGGGCATCATCCGCGGCCTGGTCGCCGACGGGCCGGACGAGCAGAAACCGACCGTCCTCCTCAACAGCCGTCGGACGATCAGCTCCTTCGGGGAGGACGACGACGGCGAGCTGTACCTGACCGATCTCGGCTCAGGCGAGCTCTACCTGGTGACCGGCACGCCGCGATGAGACGATCCGTCGACGGGCACCTGCGAAGGTGACCGGCGACCAAAGGGAGGTGTAAGGCATGGATCCGGTCCCACCGTCACCGGGACAACCGCATCAGACGCCCGGCAGCGTCCCGCCGGGCCCCGACGCTCCGACCGCGCCGCCCGGCCCCTCCGCTCCGGCGTGGGGAACCCCTGCCCCACCCCCTGCCACTCCCATTGGCCCTCCGCCCGGCCCCGGCCAGCCTGTTGCACCGCCTGTCCCGGTCGCACCCACGTGGGGCACACCGACGCCCGGAGGCCCGGGAGGCCCTGGCGTGCCGGTCGGTCCGGGCCCTGCGCCGCAGCCTGCCGTCGTCCCGCCTGCCCCAAAACGGGGTCGTGGAGTCGTGATCGTCGGCGCCCTCGCGGCTGCAGCCGGGGTCGTGGCGATCAAGGTCATCAGCGGCCTGGTCGTCGGCAGCGTCGTCGGCACGGCCCTCGGTTCGTTCCTCGGCGGTCCGTACCAGAAGCTGCCCTCGGACGTCCGGAGCGGGTTCGAGAGCCGCGTGAAGACCGCGGTCGGCGGCCAGCTCGAAGGCATGTCGGACTCGGCGGCATCGGCCCGCCTGAGCTCGCTCGTCCAGCACGGCCTGGTCCGCCTCGACGACCAGCATCTCGTCCGTCACCTCACGATCCAGACCCAGGCGCTCGATCGTGCCGACACGCCAAGCTGTGCGGGCTTCGCGCGGGCATCGATCGGCGGGAAGGCGCCGAGCGACGCCGTCGTGCGCGGGCTCATGAGCGCGCTCGAGACGCCGGCGCTCCAGGAATTCATGGAGATCAACATCGAGGGGCTCGAGGCGGAGGCACGCGGCTCGCCCGGGGCCGAGACCGTGACCGACGACCAGGTGAACCCGGTGTTCGACAAGATCTTCTCCACGTTCCCCGATCAGGACGCCACGGCGATCCAGGGGCTCGTGAACGGGACGACCACGACCGACGAGGCGGCGTGCCACGCCGTTCGGACGCTCTATGACTCGGCGCTCACGATGGCCCCGGCCGACCTGGCGATCCTCGCGCGGTTCGACGTCCAGCCCTGACCCGCCGGCGTCGGTGGCGGCGCGTCGTCGTCCGGCGCGTCGTGTTCAGCCCCTGACCGGCCGGCGTCGCGCCGGACGGGTCGTCAGGGCCGCGCGCTCTCGGGATGTGTGCGAACGGCGGCCGTGACCCGCGTCGGGCGGAGGTAGAGGCCGAGCACGACCGCGAGATACGCGACGTGGACGACGAACGTCGCGAGCTCCGGGGCGGCCCGGTAGCCGACGAGCGCCCGGAGGAAGCCCCCGACGCCTGACTCGTCGGACAGGACGCCCGAGACGTTGAACGCGATGCCGGAGCCGATCGGGATCGCGCCGATCTCCACGAACTCATGGACGGCGCTGCTGAGGAGTCCGGCGGCGATGAAGACGAGCGCGATGCCCGTCCAGCGGAAGAAGCGCGCGAGGTCGATCCGCCGGGTGCCCCGGTAGAACCCGTAGCCGAGGGCGGCTGCGGCGAGGAGGCCGAGGAGCGCGCCGGCCAGGACCGAGACCGGGCCGGTGTCGCTCGCCTTGGATGCCGCCTCGACCTGGCCGACGAGGAAGAGCGAGGTCTCTAGGCCCTCCCGGATGACGGCCGTGAACGCGAGGATGGCGAGGCCCATTGCGCCGGCGCGTCCGAGGACCCGACCGACCGCCTCCTGGAGCTCTCCCCGCACGGCGCCTGCGTGGCGGCGCATCCAGAAGAGCATCCACGTGACGACGGACGCCGCGACGACGAGCGTGATGCCCTCGAACAGCTGCTCGTACGGCTCGCGCAACCCGCCGACGGTGAGGTACAGGCCGATCCCCACCGCGACGCTCGCCGCGACCGCGACGCCGACACCGAGCCAGATCCTGCCCGCGTGATGCCCGTTCCCCGTCCGGACGAGGTACGTGAGGATGATGCTCACGATGAGGGCGGCTTCGACCCCCTCGCGGAGGCCGGTGAGCAGGCCGGTCGTCAGGGCACCAAGATCCACGTTCGAGCGACTCCAGACTGGGTGAATGTGAACGCGCGCCGATCGGTCGCGGCTACCCCGCGCGGCGGTCCGGTCCCCAGCCGATCATACGGGCCCCTCGCGGAAACGGTCAAGCGCCCTTGACTTCGGTCCGCAAGGCCTCTTGAGCGACCGAGGGGCGGACGTCAGACGGACAGCGGGTCCGTCTTGTCCGGGTCGATGCCGAGCTCGCGGATGGCCGAGGCTGCGCGTGAGGCGCGTATGCCGCCGCAGCGGCTGAGCGCGACGAGGGCCGCCGCCGCGATCTGGGGCGGGTCGATCTCGAAGAACGAGCGGAGCGCCTCGCGCGTGTCGCTCCGGCCGAACCCATCCGTCCCGAGCGAGACGTAGCCCTCCGGGAGCCAGCGCGCGACGAGGTCCGGCAGCGTCTTGACCCAGTCCGAAGCCGCGACGATCGGGCCGCCGTCCGGCCCGAGCACCCGGCTCACGTACGGCACGCGCGGCTCCTCCCTCGGGTGGAGCCGGTTCCAGCGATCGGCCTCGAGCGCG
>VBHW01000209.1 GCA_005881055.1 Chloroflexota bacterium | reverse complement strand
CACGAGCATCGACGGCAGCTCGTTGAGCGCGCGCGGCCCGGCCTTCATCCGCACGCCCTCGCTGCTCTTGCCCGCGTAATACAGCTTCAGCTGGTATTCCTGGGCAACGGCCTCTTCGGGCAGAGCCGAGGAAGCGGTGGCGGGAGAGACCGCGGGGCTGGCCTCGCCGGCGGCGTTCTTGCGCTTGAGGAAATCGAGCGGCACGGTTGGAACCCCGAACGCTGTGACAGGTGGCGGTATGGTAGCAGCGCGCCCGTGCGGCCCGGCACGCCTGCCGCCGCGCCGACCGGGTACGGCCGAGCACCGCGCCGCCCCCGGTCGCGGAACCCTCGCGTGTGCCCTCTTGACGTCCCGTTCGCGGTCGAGATAATGCGCGTTACTAACGCGAGTTACCTACGCCGACGGGCGCTTCCGGGCGAGCCATCCCCCTCGCCGCGACCGGACCGCCCAGCCTAGGAGGAGCGTCGTTGCCGCAGGCGCGCCGACGACCCACGAGCGCGGACGTTGCCGCACGGGCGGGCGTGTCACGCACGACGGTCTCGTTCGTCCTCAACGGGCGCGCCGACGTGCAGATCCCGCTCACCACCTGGCGGAGGGTCGAGGAAGCGGCCCGCGAGCTCGGCTACCACCCCCACGGCGTGGCGCGCCAGCTGGCCGCGGGCTCGAGCTCGACCCTCGGCGTTGTCCTCCGCCAATCGGCGGAGCAGGTGGCCGCCGACGCGCTCCTGTCCGAGACGCTCCTCGGCCTGACGACGGCCGCTCGCTCAGGCGGCTTCCGGGTCATCATCGAGCCCCTCGCTCCGGGGACCGGCACGTACGCCGAGCTCCTCCGCTCCCAGCAGACGGACGGCCTCGTCGTCTCCGGCCCGCTCGCGGACGACGGCGAGCTCTCCGACCTCGTCAGCGACGGTTTCCCGATCGTCCTCCAGGGCTCGCAGCCCCAGGTCGACGCGCCGAGCGTGGACGTGGACAACCGTGCCGGTGCGCAGGTTGCGGTCGAGCACCTGATCGGGCTGGGTCATCGCCGCATCGCCTGCATCACGAACGCGCCACTCGCCTACACCTCCGCGGTACAACGCGTCGCCGGCTATCGCGACGCGCTCGCGGCGGCAGGCATCGAGATCGACGAGGGCCTGATCGTCGAGGGCGGCTTCGACGCGGCGAGCGGTCATCGCGCGATGGCCGGCCTCCTCGCCCGTGCGCAACCCACTGCGGTCTTCGTCGCGAGCGACGTCGTGGCGTTCGGCGCCCTCCGTGCCCTGCGCGACGCCGGACGGCGCGTGCCCGCGGACGTCTCAATCGTCGGATTCGACGACATCCCACTGGCGGAGCACTTCGATCCACCACTCACCACCCTGCGCCTGCCTGCCCGCGCACTGGGCGTCTCGGCAGGCCAGGCGTTGATCGACCGGGTGGCCGGCCGGCCGGTCCCGCCGCGAACGCTGCTGCCAACACAGCTCATCGTCCGCGAGTCCACGGCACATATCGGCACACGTCAGACCGGAGGGCCATGACCGAGACAGGAGGAGGCTAGTGACCCACTGGGTACCCGGACCGGGCAGGAGCCGGTCCTCGGTAGAGAGGAGCAAGCAGTGAGCTTCAGTCTTGGCTTCAGGAGAGCAGCGGTGCTGCTCGCCAGCGCCGCCATCATGGTCGGCGCCTGCGGCGGAGGTGCGAGCCCGAGCGCAAGCACGGGTGGGGGCGGCGGCAGTCCCGGCGCCTCCCCGGCCGGGAGCGGCGGCCAGGTAGGCGGCTCGGTCACGGTCATCGGCACGTGGGGCGGATCCGAGCAGGATTCGTTCCTCGCGATGGTCAAGCCGTTCGAGGACTCGACCGGCATCAAGGTCCAGTACACCGGCACGCGCGACCTGAACGCCGTCCTGACGACAGGCGTCCAGTCGGGCATCCTGCCGGACCTCGCCGGCCTGCCGGGCCCGGGCCAGATGTCCGAATGGGCGAAGGCCGGCGCGCTCAAGCCGCTCGACGACGTCCTCGACGTCGCGACGTACAAGAGCGAAACGGCGCCCGCGCTCGTGGACCTCGGCACGGTCGACGGCATCTTCATCAAGGCGGCCGTCAAGGGCCTGATCTGGTTCGACCCGAAGGTCTACACGGCCGGCCCCGCGACGACCTGGGACGACCTCGAGTCGAAGGGCGCCGCGGCCGCAACGGCTGCCGGTGGGAACACGAAGCCGTGGTGCCTCGCGCTCGAGTCGGGCGCGGCCTCGGGTTGGCCGGGCACCGACTGGATCGAGGACCTCGTCCTCCGCCAGGCCGGTCCGGACGTCTACGACAAGTGGGTGGCCGGCACGCAGACGTGGACGTCGCCCGAGATCAAGACAGCGTTCGAGACGTTCGGCAAGGTGGTCTCGGAGTCGTACGGCGGCCCGAAGGCGATCAACTCGACGAACTTCGGCGACGGCGGCAACCAGCTGTTCAAGACCCCGCCGGGCTGCATCTTCCACCACCAGGCCAGCTTCATCACCGACTTCTTCAAGAAGCAGGGTGGCGCCAAGGACGGCGACTTCGACTTCTTCCCGTTCCCCGACATCAACAGCCAGTACGCGGGAGCGGTCGAGGGCGCCGGTGACCTGTTCGGCATGTTCAACGACACCCCGCAGGCCCGGGCGCTCATCAAGTACCTCGTCACGGCGGATGCCCAGAAGATCTGGGTCGGACGTGGCGGCGCCCTCTCGGCGAACAAGAACGCCAACAACTATCCCGACGATGTCAGCAAGCGGTCGGCCGCGATCCTGACGAGCGCGAAGATCTTCCGCTTCGACGCGTCGGACCTCATGCCGACGGCGATGAACGACGCGTTCTGGAAGGCGATCGTCTCGTACGTCCAGGATTCGTCGAAGCTCGACTCGATCCTCACCAACCTGGACACGGTCCAGAAGAGCGCCTACGGCGGGTAACCCGCCCTCCTCCTGCGGCCGGGGCGAGCGGACCTCGCCCCGGCCGTCCCCTTCCGGAGGCGTCCATGGATCCTCGCCTTCTCACCGCGATCGTCGTGGTTGTAGGCGTGCCGGCCACGGTGATCGGCTACATCATCGTGATCGAGCAGCTCCTGCGGCTCGCGCCGAACGTCTGGCGTCCAAGGCTCCGGCCGTGGCTCTGGCTCCTGCCGGCGCTCCTGTTCCTCACCGTGTTCCTCGTCTACCCGACGATCAACACGGTGATCCTGAGCTTCCAGGACAAGTTCTCGCGGAACTTCGTCGGGCTGCTCAACTACCAGTACTTCTTCACGACCAGTGACACGCTCATCGCTCTCCGCAACAACGCGATCTGGCTCGTCCTCCTCACGCTGTTCGCTGTCGGCGGCGGGCTCATCGTGGCGATCCTCTTCGACCGCGTGCGCTACGAGTCGATCGCCAAGTCGGTCGTGTTCCTGCCGCTCGCGATCAGCTTCGTCGGCGCGAGCGTCATCTGGAACTTCATGTACGCCTACAAGACGCCCGGCGAGCCCCAGACGGGCACGCTGAACGCGGTGGTGACAAGCGTCGGCTTCGATCCCATCGCCTGGCTCCAGGAGACGCCGCTCAACACGATCATGCTCATCATCGTCGCGGCCTGGATCTGGACCGGCTTCTGCATGGTCATCCTGTCGGCCGCGCTGAAGGGCATCAGCGCCGAGCTGCTCGAAGCGGCCCGGGTCGACGGTGCGACCGAGGTCGAGGTCTTCCGCCACATCACGTTCCCGCTCCTGCTGCCGACCGTGGCGGTCGTCTCGACGACGATGATCATCACCGCCCTCAAGGCGTTCGACATCGTCTACGTCATGACGAACGGCAACTTCGACACCGAGGTCATCGCCAACCGGATGTACAAGGAGCTGTTCGCATTCAGCCAGCCGGGACGAGCGAGCGCGGTCGCCGTGATCCTGCTCATCCTCATCGTCCCCGTGATGATCATCAACATCCGGCGATTCCGTGAGCAGGAGGCGCTCCGATGACCGCCATGGCTGCCCCGCGCGCCGCGGCGACCGTCGGGACGGCCCGCAGGCGGTCGCGACCGGGCCGGAGGTTCGTCCTCAACGCGGTCGTGATCTTCATCATGTTCCTGTGGCTCATCCCGACGTTCGGGATGCTGTTCAACTCGTTCCGCTCGCCCGCGGACGTGGCGAGCACCGGATGGTGGACGTCCATCGTGCCGCCGTGGCGGTTCAACCTCGACAACTACGTCCACGTTCTGAACACGAACGGGATGGGCACGGCGTTCGTGAACAGCCTCTTCATCACGATCCCGTCGACGATCATCCCGATCGCGGTCGCCGCGTTCGCGGCCTACGCGTTCTCGTGGATGCAGTTCCCGGGACGGGACGTGCTGTTCGTCGTCGTCGTCGCTCTGCTCGTCATCCCGCTGCAGACGACGTTCGTGCCCCTCCTCAAGCTCCTCGGCCCGCAGGGCATCCACCTCATCGGCCCCGGCGTCGGATCCTTCGTCGCCGTGTGGCTTGCGCACACGGGCTACGGCCTGCCGTTCGCGATCTACCTCCTGCGGAACTACATGGGCGGACTGCCACGGGAGGTCTTCGAATCGGCGGCGATCGACGGCGCCGGTCAGGCCACGTCGTTCTTCCGCCTGGCGATCCCGATGAGCGTGCCTGCGCTGGCGGCGCTGGCGATCTTCCAGTTCCTCTTCGTGTGGAACGACCTGCTCGTCGCGCTCATCTACATCGGGGCCGCGAATGCCCCGAACCTGCCGCTGACCGTCACGGTCGCGAACCTGTCGAACTCGCTCGGTGGCGAGTGGCAGTACCTCATGGCGGCGGCGTTCCTGACGATGCTCCTCCCGGTCGTCGTCTTCTTCTCCCTGCAGCGGTACTTCGTCCGCGGCATCACCGGCGGCGCCGTGAAGGGCTGACCTTCCGCGACATCGCCGACGTCCGACAGGCCCGGGCCACCGCCCGGGCCTGCGATTGCCGCCGTCAGGCGCGCCCGGCGCTCGGCCCGCTTCGGCGCGTGCGCCACCCACCGCCCAGCTCGGCGCTCGCCCAGCTCGGCGCTCGGCCCTGTTCGGCGCTCGGCCCTGCTCGGCGCGTGCGCTTCTCCACCGCCCAGCAATGGGGGTGCTGTTAGGCGGGAATCTGGACGCCTCTTGACCATCGCGGCCCCGGCGAGGCAGCGCCGTTAGGGCAAATCGGCTAACGCCGGGCATTGCGACGGGCGATCTGCCGCCCGAGCACCATCTACCAGCACCCGGGTTGCTACCCGGTGGAATTGGGGACGGCGGGGGGTGTCGCGGCGGGCGCGGCGCGGCTCGTCCGCTGCTCCCGATCAGGTACTCCGGGCGGCCGCGCGGGTCCGGTAGTGGACAGCAGAGACCGCGCGCAACCGGGCGGCAGCATCCTCCGCGGTCAGGTCGCGCTGGCGTTCGGCGAGGAGCTCGTAGCCGGCGAT
>VBHW01000202.1 GCA_005881055.1 Chloroflexota bacterium | reverse complement strand
GAGGCGGCGGATCCACTGGCCGTTGAGCCAGAGGAGCCGTTCGCGGTCGAACACCGCACCCGCCTTCTGGACGTGCGCGACGTCGAACCGCTCGACGATCTCCTCCAGGGCGAGCACCTCTTCCTCGGTGCCGGTGGACCAGCCGAGGAGCGCCAGGTAGTTGACGAGCGCCTCGCGGATGAAGCCTTCCGCGATGTAGTCGCCGATCGCGGTCTGGCTCTTGCGCTTGCTCATCTTCGTCCGGTCGGCGTTGAGGATGAGCGGCAGGTGGCCGAAACGCGGCTCGTCGTATCCGAGGGCACGGAACAGGAGGATGTGCTTGGGCGTGTTCGAGAGGTGATCCTCGCCGCGGACGACGTGGCTGATCCGCATCGCGGCG
>VBHW01000201.1:5065-5760 GCA_005881055.1 Chloroflexota bacterium | reverse complement strand
GCACCGGCCGCTGTAACGCGGCGGCTCGTGGGCCGCCTCCTGGCGATGCCGTTCCTCGTCGAGCTCCTCGGCCGTGCAGTAGCAGGGATAGGCGAGGTCGGCCGCGAGGAGCCGATCGGCCGCCTCCCGGTAGAGCCCGAGGCGCTCCATCTGCCGGTAGGGCGCGTATGGTCCGCGCGCCTCCTCCCCCGCCACGGCCGGGCCCTCGTCCCATGTGAGGCCGAGCCAGTGGAGCCCGTCGAGGATGTCCTTCTCGTACGCGATCGAGCTCCGCGCGACGTCGGTGTCCTCGAGGCGCAGGATGAACGTCCCGCCGTTGTGCCGCGCGAAGAGGTAGTTGAACAGCGCGGTGCGGGCGGTGCCGATGTGCAACGGACCGGTCGGGCTCGGCGCGATCCGTACACGCACCTCGCCGATGCTGCTGGGGTCGTTGTCGCGGTGGTCGGTCATACGGCAATACTAGGTGCGGCTGCCGGCCTGCCCGACACCCCAATAGCGCCAGATGTCGCGCAGGCTGACGCTACGGCGCCCGACTGCCCGATTCGGCGCCAAATGCTGCGCTGGCTGACGTTACGGCGCCCGACTGCCCGATTCGGCGGGCGGACTCAACCGGTCGATGCAACAACCTCCGCAAAGGCCTCTGATGGTTTCAGCCATCCGAGGGTTTGTCGAGGCCGATCGTTGAGCTCTCGAGC
>VBHW01000201.1:0-5005 GCA_005881055.1 Chloroflexota bacterium | reverse complement strand
CGGATCATCGCCGAGGACGCGGGCAGCGCCGACGAGAGCACCCGTTCCTGCTGACGGACGTGGCGCCGATTCGTCGTCGTGTCGCTGAGGAACAGGACTCGGCTGACGACTTCAGCGCGCCAGCCCAACTGCTCCGCAGCGATCAAAGAAGCCAGGCGTGTCTTCTCGTCGAGCTTGCGAAGGGTCGCCTCAACGGATGTGAGCTCCGTCTTGTTCTCGATGACGAGGAGGGTACGCGTGGCGGGATGCCACCCCAGTATGTCGATGGAGCCCCGCTCACCGTAGCGTGAGTACGAGATCTCGGGCCGACCGGCCCACCCCGACGACTCGAGAACGCTGAGGGTCGCCGATGTGAGGGCCGCGTGCCGCTCGTCGAGCAGGCGATCGAGGGCGCCGCCACCCCATCGCATCTCGACGACGAGGGAGGCCTCGAGCGCACGAGCGATCGACCGCAGTCTCGAGATCCGGACCTCCGTGACCTGGCCCGACTCGATCGTCGAGATGAGCGCGCGACTCACGCCGGAGGCGCGAGCGAGGTCCTCCTGTCGCCACCGTCGCCGGCGACGAAGGGTCCGGACCGCGGCACCGAGCTGGGCATCGCGCATGCCCTGATCGTCACACCTCGGCCTTCACCGGCGCGTATCGGCCAGGACTCGATGGAAGAGCGCCGGGTCGGCGTCGCCGCGCAGGACGTGGATGAGCGAGGCGGGCCGGAGCCCGAGGGTGGCGCGGCCGCGGGGGCCGTCGAGGGTCAGTGAGTCGAGAGACTCTGAGCGCGCAAGCACGGTCACCGGTGCTCCGGGCGTCAGGGCGCGCGCCTCCAGGTAGGACAGGAGCTCCGGGTCCTCCTCGGCCTCCTCGGTGATCCGGTAGATCGTCGCGCGCTGCCCGGCCTCGACCTCGGACAGGTGGACGCCTGCCGGGCGCCGCCGGGCTGTCGCGGCATCGATCGGGTTCCCATGCGGACACGTCTCCGGATGGCCGAGCATCTCGTCGAGGCGGGCCTCCACGCGCGGGCTGATCGCACCCTGCAGGCGCGCCGCCTCCTCGTCCGATTCGGCCCAGCCCAGGCCGACGACCGCCGTGAGCAGCCACTCCAGGAGCGCATGCCGGCGGAAGATTCCGTCGGCCGCTGCCCGGCCGGCCTCCGTCAGGACCAGGTCACGGCCGCCGGCCTGGGACACCAGCCCGTCGGCGATGAGGCGCCGGAACATCTCGGAGCTCGCCTGGGTGCTCACGCCCATCCGGCGGGCGACCTGAGCCACGCTGACGTGCGCGCCGTCTCCCGTCATGCCCCGCAGCGCGAGCAGGTACTCCTGGGCCGCCGCGGACGGATCGTGGCGCGCCGGTCGCCGCTCGCGACTCGGCGCCGCTCGCGGCTCGCGACTCGTCCCTGATCGCACCGGCTGGCGCTGCCGATCGACAGCGCGGCCCTCGCCGTCCTTTCGGGCCATGGCCCTGCGGCCGCGGTCAGCGATGGGCGCGGCGGGCGCCGGCGACCCCGCGCACGACGAGCGCCGCGACGATCGTGGCGATGCCACCGAGCGCCACGACCGGCCCCGATGCGCCCACTGCCGGTCCGCCGAGGAGGAGCAGGGCGAGCGTGCTCGAGCCGACCCCCGCCAGGCCGATCGCGACGAGATCTGCCGTCGATCGGGTCGCCGGGGCCTCGGCCCGGAGGCCGTCGTCGGGTGCGAGATCGATCGACCCGCCCCGTTCGCGGAGGTCACTCCAGCCGGCGACCGTCCAGGAGCCCTCCGGGCTTGCATCCGGCCCATCCGAATCGTCCTGTCCCGCGGACTCACGGCGCGCCCGGGCCTCGTACTCCGGGCCGTGCTTCCGCGGATCGGCGAACTCGCGCGGGTTGATCGTCCAGTACGTGCCCGACGATTCGCCATACCACGTGGCGCCCTCCCAGCTCGGCTCGAACGGCTCGAACTGCGCATCGTCGTACGAGGTCGATCCCGGCTTCGCGCGCTTGGGAGCCGCGCCGCGGCCGGATCGCCTGCCCCCACCGTCAGCCGGTCGTGCCGGTCCCGTCGAGCGGCGCGGCCGCTGCGGCCCCGGTCGCGAAGGAGCCGGTCGCTGCCCGGCAGATCGCCGAACCCGACTGGCGGGCGCGAGCCGCAGGCGGTCGGGGCCCTCGGTGAGTGCCTCGTACGCGGCCTGAACTGCGAGGAACCGGCCAAGCGCGGCCTCGCCGGCAGAGTCCGGATGGAAGCGCTTCGCGAGCCGCCGGTAAGCGGCCTTCACGTCGTCGAGCGTCGCGTCCCGCGGCAGCTCGAGCGTGCGCCAGGGATCGAGTGGGCGGGCCATCGCCTACCGAGTATCCGCCACGACGACGCTTCGCGCCGCAATCCAGGCCGTTCGCGCCCCAATCCAAGCGGTTCGCGCCGCAACCGACCGGCCGCCGCAGCACAGCACGGGTCCAACCCCTCAGGCGAACAGCTCGCCGACCGGCGCGAGGTCGAAGTCGACGACGGCCTCGGCACCCACCCGCCCGTGCGGGTCGAGCGTGGCCGGCCGGTGGTAGCGGGCGAGCATGCGCAGCGGCTGGCCGTCGACCACCCCAGCCTGGCGGAGCGCCTCGACCGTGGCGGCCCACGACGCCCGGTTGCGCCCGTCGCCGTCCTCGATCTTCAGCGCCATCCCCGAGGGACCCGCGACGCCGCCGACCCGCTGACCGGGCAGGATCGCGATCGCGCGCAGCGCCTCCATCCCGGCCTTGCTGACGACCCGGCCCGGGAGCGCCTTCATGGCCGAGGTGTCCAGCCGATCGCGCGTCCCCGCGACCAGCTCCGGGTTGGCGATCATCGCGTCGCGGATGATCGTGAGGGCGGGGGCCAGGCTCCGGCGAGAGTCGCCTGACGGGGCGGCCTCCGGCTCCGCGAGCAGGGCGTACGCCCGTGCCACCTCCCGGAGCGGGAAGGCGTACGTGAGCACCCCGCACCCGTCGATGGCGGTGCGCAGGGTATCGGGCCGAACGCCGTACGTCCGTGCAACCGCATCGCGGTAGGCGACGTGCGCCGGGTTGGACTCCTGCCAGTACGTCTCGAGTGGCCAGTCCCGAAGCCGCGCGAGCAGGATGAGCGCCGAGTGCTGGCCCGAGCACATGTGGCGGATCGGCGATGGGCGCTCCCCGTCGCGTGCCAGCCGCGCGGCCGTCAGCTCGTCGAGCGGCATGCCCTCGGTGCCACAGGCGAGGAGCGTCTGGCTCACGCCGGCCCGCCGGTACATCGCCTGGATCGTCCGGACGTGGAGGTCCTCGCCCGAATGGGAGCTGGCCATGATCGCCAGCTCCGCGGGGCTGAGGTCGAACGCATCGATCCCGCCCGCCTCGATCAGGGCCACGAGCCCGAACGGCTTGACCGTCGAGCGAAGGGTCACGACCCGATCCGGGTCTCCGACGACCTCCACCACGCTCCCGCGGTGCTCGCTCTCGGTGATGCCGTTACGGACCTGTCGGACGAGGACCGGCGGGACGGTCCGCCCGGTCTCGGGCGACCGCGCGGGCCGCCGCCGAGCCGCGGGACGGCGATCGGTGAGGGGTTGGGCGGGCACTGGGCGAGGCGCCTCCTGCACTCGATTCGGGGTCGTCTGCCAGGGTCGCCCGATGGGTCGGTGGGCACGGCGAGGATACCGCGCCCGGCGCCGACGCGAGCGTGCCGCGCCCGCGCCGAGCGCTGCGTCGAGTGATCGGAGAGGACGCGGCCGAGCCTCGCCGGACGACCCGTCGTGGGCACCCCGAGCGACCCATCCCGCGTCGGAGCTCGACCGCGCGCAGAGATCGTACGAGGTCCCCGTCTCGCCCGTCACCGGATGACCCCGGAACCGCGTGGCGGGTGTGCGACAACCTTCGGCGCCACGCTCCGCGGCCGATGAACGCGATGCTAGGATGCCGGCGTGGTGAGTCCGCGACGAGCCCCGGGATCCGCCCCAACCTCCGGTCCGGACGTCGACGCGATCGAGCGAGGGACGCCCACCGGCCCGCCCCCGAACCTCCACGTGTCGACCCATCCGGCGGTCCTTCACAAGCTCGCGGTCCTGCGCGACGTCGCCACGGAGCCGAAGAAGTTCCGCGAGGTCGTGCGCGAGCTCTCGTGGCTGCTCGGCTACGAGGCGCTCGCCGACGCCCGCGTCCGGCCGATCACGATCCGGACGCCGCTCGAGCAGATGGAGGCGTATGAGCTCGGCGATCGGATCGGCCTCGTGCCGATCCTCCGCGCCGGCCTGGGAATGGTCGACGCGATGCTCGAGCTCATGCCGACGGCCCAGGTCTGGCACCTCGGACTGTTCCGCGACGAGCGGACGCTGCGCCCTGTCGAGTACTACAACAAGCTCCCCGACTCGGCCTCGGTCGACCTGTGCCTCATCCTCGATCCGATGCTCGCGACGGGTGGCTCGGCCACCGCCGCGATCGAGGTCCTCAAGCGCTGGGGCGCCGTCACGCCGGTGCGGATCAAGCTCGTCAACCTCATCGCCGCGCCCGAAGGCGTCGCGGCCGTGACCGCCGCCCACCCCGACGTCGCGATCCACTGCGCGGCGCTCGACCGCCAGCTCGACGATCGGGGCTACATCATGCCCGGCCTGGGCGACGCGGGCGACCGCCAGTTCGGGACCGGCCGCTCCGGCTAGCCGCGCCGCCGCCCGAGCGGGCAGCCCGGCCGCCCCGCAAGCTCCTGGCACGCGGCGCGGGAACCGTCCCGCCACGTCGAGCGTCCCGGGACCCAGCCACCGACCCCACGCGGGGCCGGGCCCAAGCTGGGAGCTCGACAGATGCGCCGACTCATCACGCTTCTCACGGCAGCACTCGTGGCCCTGTTCGCGACCGCCGGCAGCACGCTGGCCTGCGGCGGCCTCATCGGCCCGAACGGCGCCGTCAACCTCCTCCGCACGACGACGTTCGCGGGTTACCACGACGGCGTCGAGCACTACGTCACCGCCTTCAAGTTCGCCGGTGGCGGCGGCGCATTCGGGTCGCTCATCCCGCTGCCCGGGGTCCCGA
>VBHW01000200.1 GCA_005881055.1 Chloroflexota bacterium | reverse complement strand
TCGACCACCTGAACGCAGGCGGAACGCTGTCGTTCTACGCGGTCGCCATCGACGCGAAGGGCGCGTCCACGAAGTCTCCGACGAAGTCCGTCAAGGTCCGCCAATGCGACACGGACGCGACGGTGACCTGGTTCGTCGACCTGCCGCAGGACAGCGACGGCACGTACCTCTTCCAGGGCAACTGCGTGATCGGGCCGGTGCCCTGGTACTTCAAGGTCAAGGATCCCGACGGGAGCGTCTCGAGCGCCGTGCTGTCGCTGACGAAGACGAACTACACGGGGACGTCGTTCCAGGTGATCGATCTGCATCACGGGCTCATCTACTGGTACGGCGAGTCGACGACGCGCGACGCCCTCACGACGATCACCTGGGTCCTGAAAACGACGGATGTCAACGGCGGGACTACCGTCGTCTCGGGGTCGATCAAGACCAGCAGCGTCTGCATCAAGTGATGCACGGCGCTGACGGCCGCCGGGCAGCCTATCCATGATCCGTTTGCCGCTTCAGGCGGTGCCTGCTATCCTCCGCCGGGTATAAACGGAGAAATCAGGTTCAGGAACAGTATTTCGTGTCGGAGGATTGAGTGCCGCTCGCGCGGGAAGAGAAGCTCGGAGTCGTCAGCAAGTTTGCACGCAAGGACGGTGACACGGGGTCGCCGGAGGTGCAGATCGCGCTCCTGACGGAGCGGATCAAGGGCTTGACGGGCCACCTCAAGGGCTTCCCGAAGGACAACCATTCCCGCCGCGGACTCCTCAAGCTCGTGGGTCAGCGCCGTCGCCTTCTTGCCTATCTCATCAAGAAGGACAACGTGCGCTACCGGGCCGTCATCGGACAGCTCGGGCTCCGCCGCTAGGCGACCGTCGTCCCGGACCCTGGGAGATCTCCCGGGGTCCAGTCACGTCAGGCGTCCCAGCCGGCCCTCGCGCCGCAAGCTCAGTCCCTCCTCCACGGTCAGGAGGATTTCACTTCGTGTCTCAGACATTCGAGACGCAATTCGGTGGTCGAACGCTGACCATCGAGACCGGCAAGCTCGCGCGGCTCGCCGGCGGCTCGGTCACCGTCCGCTACGGTGACACCCTGGTCCTCGGGACGGCCAACCGGTCGGATCCGCGGCCCGGGCTGGACTTCTTCCCGCTCACGGTCGACTTCGAGGAGCGGATGTATGCGGCCGGCAAGATCCCCGGCGGGTTCATCAAGCGCGAGGCCCGACCGTCCGAGGCGGCGATCCTCGCCGCACGCCTGACAGACCGGCCGATCCGGCCGCTGTTTCCCGAGGGATACAAGGACGACGTCCAGGTCGTCATCACGGTCCTCTCGACGGACCAGGAGAACGATGCCGACGTCCTCGGCACCGTGGCCGCTTCGGCCGCGCTGACGATCAGCGACGTCCCGTTCCAGGGCCCCATCGGCGCGGTCCGCGTGGGACGCATCGACGGCGAGTTCGTCGTCAATCCCACCGTCAGCGAGCTCAAGGAGTCCGAGCTCGACCTCGTGGTCTCCGGCACCCGCGACGCGATCATGATGGTCGAGGCGGGCGCCAAGCTCCTGCCCGAGGACGTCATGGCCGAGGCGATCCTGTTCGGCCATCGGGCGATCCGCCCGCTCATCGACCTCCAGGAGGACCTCCAGAAGGCGGTCGGCAAGCCCAAGATCGTGCCCTATCTCGAGCCCGGAACCGGGTCGGTCCTCGACTTCGTCAAGGCGGCCCGTGAGGGCGGCGAATTCGTCGTCATCGACACGGAGACCACCGGCACGGACCCGAAGCTCGCCGATCTCGTCGAGGTGGCCGCGGTCCGCGTCCGGAATGCCGACATCGTCGACCGCTGGTCGACGCTGGTGAACCCCGGTCGTCACATCGTGGGGAACCAGCTCCACGGCCTCGGCGACGGCGACGTCGCCGGCGCTCCCACGCCGGCCGAGGCCGTCCGCCAGCTGCGCGAGTTCGTCGGAGACGCGACGCTCGTCGGTCACAACCTCGGCTTCGACGTCGCGTTCCTGCAGGCCGCCTCCGACGATGGCTTCCCGCTCGAGAGCGGCCGTTACCTGGACACCTTGACGATCGCCCGTGAGGCGTTCCCCGGCGTGCCCGACTCGTTCAAGCTCTCGGAGCTCGCGCGCTGGCTCGACATCGACGCGCCGACCCAGCACCGGGCCCTGCCGGACGCCGAGGCGACTGCCGCGGTTCTCATCTGGTTCGAGCACGACCTGATCGCTCGGCTGGACCGACTCCACGACGATGTTGCGGCGTCGATCCACGCCTACCGCCAGAAGGGCGCTGACCCGAAGGCCCAGCTCGAGGCGGCCCGCCGCGAGGCGCGGGTTGGCAAGAGCCTGTTCACCTTCGTCCACAAGAAGACCGTCCGCGAGCTCGCGCTCAACGACAAGATCCGGATGGACGGTCGCGGCCTCGAGGACATCCGGCCGATCTCGGTCGAGGTGGGCCTCCTGCCGCGTGCACACGGCTCCGGCCTGTTCACGCGCGGCGAGACGCAGGCGCTGACGATCGCCACGCTCGGCGCCAGCTCGGACGTCCAGCGGATCGACACGATCAGCCCCGAGACCGAGAAGCGCTACCTCCACCACTACAACATGCCGCCGTACTCGACCGGCGAGAACAAGCCGATGCGCGGCCCCGGGCGGCGCGAGATCGGCCACGGCAACCTCGCCGAACGAGCCCTCCTGCCGGTCCTGCCGAGCCAGGAAGACTTCCCGTACGTCATCCGGCTCGTGTCGGAATCCGTCACGTCGAACGGATCGACGTCGATGGCGTCCACGTGCGGCTCGACGCTCGCGCTCATGGACGCGGGCGTGCCGATCAAGGCGCCGGTCGCCGGCGCGGCGATGGGCCTCATCAGCGAGCCTGACGGCCGCTTCGCGGTCCTCACCGACATCCTCGGCAAGGAGGACGCGTTCGGTGACATGGACTTCAAGGTGACCGGTACGCGCGACGGGATCACCGCCCTGCAGATGGACATCAAGGTCAAGGGGATCAACGAGGCGATCATCCGGCAGGGCCTGGCACAGGCGCTTCGGGCTCGTCTGTTCATCCTCGACAAGATGCTCGAGGTGATCCCGGAGACCCGTGGCCAGATGAGCGACTTCGCGCCGCGCATCACGACCATCAAGGTCAATCCGGACCGCATCCGCGACATCATCGGCAAGGGCGGCTCGATGATCCGCAAGATCCAGGAGGAGACCGGCACCGAGATCAATGTCGAGGACGACGGCTCCGTGGAGATCGCCGCGGTCTCGGGCGAGAACGCCCGCAAGGCGATCACGTGGATCGAGTCGCTCACGCGGGACGTCGAGGTCGGCGCCCTGTACCTCGGCAAGGTCACCCGGATCATGGGCT
>VBHW01000199.1 GCA_005881055.1 Chloroflexota bacterium | reverse complement strand
CGTGGCCCATCAGGCCGGCGCCCGCGACGAAGACCCGCTCGATCGCCATGCACACAGCCTACCCAGCGCGCTGCTACGGCGCGGGTCGCAAGGCAAATGTTATGCCCCTTTGATGCACGTCGCGACCGTCCGGCGGTACGGTACGTGCCTTGGACCGGGGGACGGTGTCACCTACCGGGAGGAGCCGCATGCAACGGCATCTGCGTCGCGTCCTTGCCCTGCTCGCCGCCGGCGGACTGCTCGGCGGCGTCGTCATTAACGCCCCGACCGCGCTGGCCGGCGACGCGTCGACCTACGTGGTCCTGTATCGGAGCGTTGCCGTTCCGGCCGACGTCGCCCAGACAGTGTCGCGTGCGGGCGGCACCCTCGTCGCGAGCTACGGCCAGATCGGCGTCGCGATCGCGCGCTCATCGAGCGCGACCTTCAAGTCGGCCCTCGCCGCCGACAGCCGGATCGCTGCCGTGGCGGCGACCGACAGGACGGCCATCCGCCTGCGTGACCTGAACCAGGACGGTGCGGCAGCCGGTGCGGAGGCGAACACGCCGGTGAGCGACACGGATCCCCTGTCCAGCTACCAATGGGACATGGTCCAGATCCACACGCCCGAGGCGCACGCAATCACTGGCGGCAGCGCGAGCGTGGTCGTCGGTGACATCGACACCGGGCTCGATTACACCCATCCGGACCTGGCCGCGAACGTCAGCGACGCCGACAGCGCGAACTGCCTGTCAGGCGCGCCGGTCCAGGGCAAAGTCGCAGCCGCGGACGACAACGGACACGGCACGCACACCGCCGGCACGATCGCCGCAGGCGCGAACGGAATCGGCATCGTGGGCGTCGCGCCGAACGTGAAGATCGCCGGGATCAAGGCCGGCAACAGCGACGGCTTCTTCTTCCCCGAGGCCGTCATCTGCGCGTTCATGTGGGCAGGTACGCGCCACGTCGACGTCACGAACAACAGTACTTCGCGGACCCGTGGCTGTTCAACTGCAAGAACGACCCGGAGCAGCGAGCGATCTTCTCCGCCGAACAACGCGCGATCAAGTTCGCCGAGTCGAGCGGGACGGTCGTCGTCGCGGCGGCCGGCAACCAGTCGGACGACCTTGCACATCCCACCCAGGACAGCACGAGCCCGGATGACACGACGCCGGTCGTGCGCGACGTGACGAACGCCTGCGCCGTCATTCCGGTCGAGGTCCCGGGCGTCGTGGGCGTGAGCGGCGACGGCGTCCTGAAGCTCAAGTCGTTCTTCTCGAGCTACGGCAGCGGCGCCGTCCAGGTCGTGGCGCCGTCCGGTGACTCGATCCTGCAGCCGGTGAACGACACCGGTCACGGCCGGGTCCTCTCGACCTATCCGAGCTACAGGCCCTGCACGCGCAAGATCGTCGACCAGGGCGCGACCTATTGCTGGCTCCAGGGTACCTCGATGGCGTCGCCGCACGTGGCGGGCGTCGCGGCGCTCATCCGGAGCGTCTTCCCGGGTCTGTCGCCCGGTGCGGTGACGGCACGGCTCACGTCGACCGCCGACCCGATGGCGTGCCCCAGCGACATGTCGATCTACGCGCCGTTCCCGGCCGTGGATAACAACGCGCCGCAGGTCTGCACCGGCGGCAAGGGCTACAACAGCTTCTACGGCCACGGTCTCGTGAACGCGGAGAGCGCGATCAAGTAGGCCCGGCACTCGCAGTTCCCCGACGCCGGCGGCATCGCCGCCGGCGTCGTCATGTCTCGGTGGCCTCGCCGAGGAGCCGATCCGCGCCGGCATACGGGTCGATCTCGTGGTCGGCAACCTGTCGCAGCGTCGCCTCGGTCGCGTCGCGATGGTCCCTGTCGTGAAGTCGCGCCCGCAGCCGCTCGGTCGCGATCGCCCAGACCTGCGCCTCCGCACGGGCGAGGCGCGCCGGCCCGGCGGATCCGGCGGCACCCGCGTCGCGACGGCGCTCCAGCGCGGCGACCAGCTCGGGGACCCCCTCACCGGTCGTGGCGGTCGTCACGAGGACCTCGGGCCGCTTCGGGCGCGGACGGTCGTCGATCGCCGCAGGCGCTGCCGCCGACAGCATCGCGCGGAGCTGGCTGGCGGTCCGCAGGGCGCCCGGCCGGTCGCCCTTGTTGACCACGACGATGTCGGCCACCTCGAGCAGGCCGGCCTTGATCGCCTGCACCTCGTCGCCCATCTCGGGCGCCTCGAGCACGACCGTCGTGTCGGCCGCGGCGGCGACCTCCACCTCGCTCTGGCCTGTGCCGACGGTCTCGATGAACACGTGGTCGAACCCGGCAGCGTCGAGCACCGCGACCGCGGCGCCGGTCGTCGACGCGAGACCACCGGCGTGCCCACGCGCCGCCATCGAGCGGATGAACACGTCGCGGTCGCCGGCGTACGACTGCATGCGAACGCGGTCGCCCAGGAGCGCGCCGCCCGTGATCGGCGAGGACGGATCGACCGCGACGACGGCGACCGACCGACCTGCCCCGCGCAGCTGCCCGATGAGCGCCGAGACGAGCGTCGACTTGCCGGAGCCGGGAGGCCCGGTGATCCCGACGAGCTGGGCCCGGCCGGCCTTCCGGTAGAGGCGCCGCATCGCCGACTCCGCGACGGGGCTCCGATCCTCGACCGCCGTCAGGAGCCGCGCCAGCGCGCGACGATCGCCCCGGAGCGTCGCGTCGGCGAGCTCGGTCCCGCGCCGGGCCAGCTCCGCCGAGCGCTCTGCCCGCCGCTGGTCGGTCGCGCGCCGCCCCACGCTAGTCGCGCGGCTGGACGTTGGCGCGCAGGTAGTCGGCAACCTCGCGGATCGTCGTGCCGGGCCCGAAGACCGCCGCGACGCCCGCCTCGCGCAGCGCCGGGACGTCGTCGTCCGGGATGATCCCGCCGGCGGTGACGAGCACGTCGTCGAGCCCTTCCTCGCGGAGGAGCCGGCAGATCTTCGGGATCAGCGTCATGTGAGCCCCCGAGAGGATCGACAGGCCGACGACGTCGACGTCCTCCTGGAGCGCGGCCGTCGCCACCATCTCGGGCGTCTGCCGCAGGCCGGTGTAGACGACCTCGAAGCCCTCGTCGCGCAGCCCGCGAGCGAGCACCTTCGCACCGCGGTCGTGGCCGTCGAGGCCGGGCTTCGCGATGAGGACCTTGATCCGCCGATCCGGCGGCCCATCGGCCGGACGATCCGCCGAGCGATCAGTTCGATCAACCATCGCCGGGCATTGTAGGCGCAGGAACCGCGTCTCTCGGGGCCCGGCGACGGCTAGACTGCCCGAACCCAGGGAGCGAGGTGGAAGCGTTGCCGACCGATCCACCAATGAGCAGCGAGGCCGGCGACCTCACGTCCGTCCGCGAGTCCTTCGACGGCATCGCGGAGGCGTACGCGACGGCCTTCGTGGACGAGCTCGAAGGCAAGCCGTTCGACCGCGGCGTGCTCGACGAGCTCGTCGCCGGAACGCGACCGGGTGGGCCGGCCCTCGACCTCGGCTGCGGCGCCGGCGGCCATATCGGCCGCTACCTCGCGGATCGCGGCTTGCGGGTGACCGGCGTCGACTTCTCCGAGCGATCGATCGGGATTGCCCGCCGCCTGAACCCGTCGATGTCCTTCGTGGTCGCGGACGTCCGCGACCTGCCGTTCCCGGATGCGTCCGTGGCGGCGATCACGGCGTTCTACTGCCTCATCTACGGGACCGAGGACGACGTCGTCGCGGCACTTTCCGAGGGCCGCCGGGTCCTCGAGCCGGACGGCCGGCTGCTGGCCGCCGTCCACGGTGGCGAGGGCAGCGAGCGATGGGACGACTTCCGCGGCCGACCGATCGACGTCACGGTCCGCTACACCTCGGTGGACAGGATGCGCGAGATGGCCGAGCGGGCGGGGCTCATCGTCGACGACGTCGTCGCGCGCGAGCCCTATCCGACGGAACTCGCCACGCGGCGGATCTACCTTCGCGCGCGGGCCTGACCGCCGTCCGCCGACGCCCGGATGCGCTCGACGGTCGCCAGCGCTCGCCGGCGGCGCGTCTCGTCCCGACGGGCTTCCGCCACGAACTCCGCGTACTCGCGCTGGTGCGACGGCGCAAGAGCGTCGAAGGCTTCGCGGGCGGCCGGGTCCGCGGCGAGGGCATCCAGGAGCTCGGCAGGCACGTCCACCGCCCGTGGGGCGGTGTCCCGCGCGAGCTCGAACACGACGTGGTCGCCCGGCCCCTTCCCGATCGTCGTTCGAACCGCGCGATTGACGACCATGTAGGAGCGGCGACCGGCGGGCGATTCGTCGCGATACGGCATGACCTGGTTGCGGAAGGGCCGGCCGTCGATCGTCCCCGTCACGGACGTCCGCCCGCGTGCCCCGAGCGCGGTCACGACGTCGTCCGGGATCACGACGTACGTGCCCGAGCCTTCCGGCTGGAGCGTGACGGAGAAGCGGACCGGCCGGTCCGTCGCCATCAGGCGCCCGGCGTGTCGCGATCGAGGTGGGCGAAGAACTCGGCGCGCGTGTTGTCGCGTGAGCGGAAGAGTCCGAGCACGGCCGACGTCGTCATCACCGTGCCCGGCTTGCGGACGCCGCGCATGACCGCGCACAGGTGCGTCGCCTCGATGACGCCGCCGACACCCTTCGGCTCGAGCCGCTCCAGCCTGTCCTGGAGGAAGTCGGCGACCTGCTGCGTGAGCCGTTCCTGGACCTGCAACCGGCGCGCGTACATCTCGACAATGCGCGGGATCTTGCTCAGGCCGACGACCCGGCCGCGCGGGATGTACGCGACGGCGGCCCGACCGAAGAACGGCAGCAGGTGGTGCTCGCACAGGCTGTAGAACGGGATGTCCTTCACGACGACCATCTCGCTGTAGTCGACGTCGAAGACTGCGCCGTTGATCAACCGCTCGGGGTCGACGTGGTACCCCGCCGTCAGCTCCGTGTACATGCGGTGGACGCGCTCGGGCGTCCCGATGAGCCCGTCGCGGTCGGGGTCCTCGCCGATCTCGCCGAGGATCTCGCGCACGGCGGCCTCGACCCGCCCGTCCGGGGCGAGCTCGTGCCGTTGCAGCATTCCGGCAATTTCGTCCGCGGCAATCGTGCTCTCGCCGATCTCGGTCTCGATCTCCTCGACGATCTTGCGCACGTGCTCCGGGAGGTTCGTGTGGCTCGTCATTCAGCAGTCACTCAAGGGTCACCATCGGGTACGTGGCCGATGGTACGACGGTTCTGCGGCGTAGCCGGCGATCATGGCCTCGCGACCGGCGATCAGGGCCAGCGGCCGCCATTCACGCGCTGGCGGCGAGGATCGCGGCAGCGACCTCGGTCGGCCGGTAGCGCATGAGGTTGTGCCCCGGCGCGGGGACGATGGCTTCGCGGATCGGTGGCAGTCCGGCCTCGACCCGAGCCCGCTGCACGTCGACGAGCGAGCTCCACGTATCGCCCGGCCCGCCATCGGCTCGCAGGGCAACGACGGGGAGCGCCAACCCCGCGATGGCCTCGCCAGGGCGGTAGGCGAACATCGCCTCGACGCATCCGGCGACGACGTGCGGCCGCGTCGCCGGGATGACGCGTCCGGCGGGCACCTCGACGACCGTCTCGCGGGCGGCCCGTTCCTGGTCGGCATCCCAGCTCGCGATGTCGAAGCCCGCCCGGTCGGCGAGGAACGCGGTCATCGAGCGGAGCACCTCCGGGGGCTCCTCGGTCGCCCGGAGGAACTCATCCGGGTCCATCTCGGTCGTCGCCGCGAAGTCCTGGAGGCCGCCGTCGACGAGGACGAGGCCGCGGCACAGCTCTCCGAGACGTCGCGCCGCCCATGCAGCGACACACGCCCCGAACCCGTGACCGGCGAGGATCACACCGCCAACGCTTGCGTCGCGGGCATCTTCGAGGAGCGTGCTCTCGGCGACGAGCCCGACGTCCTCCGCCAGCGTCGCGAGGTCGTAGCCGTGCGTCGGCGCGTCGGACAGCCCGTGCCCGCGGAGGTCCATCGCCACGAACCGCCGAATCCCGGCCAGCCGGCGAGCCACCGGCGTCCACGCCCAGGCGGTCTGCGCCAGCCCATGGATCGCCAGGATGCCCGGTGCGCGAGGAGCCGGCCCGCCCCAGTCGAGGAAATGGATCCGGTCCGCCGAGTCGACCGTGACCGTGAACCCCTCCGGCTCGGCGAGCCGATCCGGGCCGGGGACGCCCGGAACATCGAGAGTGAGGACCGCGTTGCCGGTCGGCGAGGTCGCGTTCCGATCGTGCGTCACGGCCGTAGCATACGGAGCCGATGGTCAAGCGCCGCCGAGGCTCGCGCGCCGCTCGCCGGTCGGTGCCGTCCCGCCACGTGCCGTTCGAGCGGGTCGTGGCCGACGTCGTCGCGAGGATCCCGCCCCCCTTCGATCGTGCGCTCGACGAGGTGGCGATCGTCATCGAGGACGAGCCGGACGCGCGCCAGCGTCGCGAGAACGAGGTCGGGCCCGACGACACGATGTACGGACTCTACGAAGGCGTGCCCCGCACAGAATGGGGCGCCGACCTCGCGCCGGTCGCCAACAAGATCAGCCTCTTCCGCTGGCCGCTCGAGGAGGACTTCCCCGATCCGATCGAGCTCGCGGAGGAGATCCGG
>VBHW01000208.1 GCA_005881055.1 Chloroflexota bacterium | reverse complement strand
GCGCTCGAGGTCGATAACATCGCCCGCCAGTCGCCGGGCTTTTCCGGCGCAGACCTGGCCAATCTCGTCAACGAGGCGGCCATCCTGTCCGCCCGCCGCAACAAGAAGACCATCGGCATGTCCGAGTTCCAGGAGGCCCTGGAGCGGATCGTGGCAGGCCCGGAGCGCAAGAGCCGGCTGATCAGCGACTCGGAGAAGGCGATCATCGCGTTCCACGAGGGCGGGCATGCGGTCGTCCAGCGGATCCTGCCGAAGTGCGACCCGGTGAGCAAGGTGACGATCATCAGCCGGGGCATGGCCCTCGGCTATACGATGGCCCTGCCCCAGGAGGACCGCTACCTCCAGAGCAAGACCGAGTTCGAGGACAAGATCGCTGGGCTGCTGGGCGGCAACGCCGCCGAGAAGCTCATCTTCGGCGACACGACCACGGGCGCCAGCAACGACATCGAGAAGGCCACCGATCTCGCGCGGCGGATGGTCACCGAGTTCGGCATGAGCGACAAGCTCGGGCCGCTGAGCTTCGGCAAGCGCGACGAGCTCGTGTTCCTCGGCCGCGAGATCGGCGAACAGCGCAACTACAGCGACGACGTCGCCAAGACGATCGACGAGGAGGTCCGGGCGATCATCGACCGGGCATACGACCGGTCGATGGAGGTCCTCATCGCACACCGCGAGCGCCTCCAGAACCTCGCTGAGAAGCTCGTCGCCGAGGAGACGGTCGACAGCGAGGAGTTCGAGAAGCTCTTCAGCGACCTGCCGCCGAAGGAGGACATCCACGGCGGCGCCCCCATCCTCGGCAAGGGCAAGGCGGCCGTCACCGGATCCCCGGACGAGCCGGGGACCTCGGCCGGACCGGCGCCGGCACCGGCTCCGAGCCCGGCCTGATCGAGCGGTTGCCGCGCGGACTCTCGACCGCTCAACCATGCACCTCTGAAGGGGCGAGCGAAAGGGCGAGCCATCGGCTCGCCCTTTCCATTTGGAGAACCGGAGGAGCAGATGACCGCGACAGCTGACGTCCTGGAGGAATACCTCGAGTCGACGGCCGACCGCCGGATGGCGTCGTATGAGGCGTTCCTGCGCATCCCGTCAGTGTCTGCGCTGCCCGAGCACGCGCCCGACTGCCGGCGCGCGGCCGAGTTCCTCGCCGACGACCTCCGCGCGATCGGCCTCGAGCACGTCGAGGTCCTCGAGACCGGCGGCCACCCGCTCGTGTACGGCGACTGGCTCCACGCCGAGGGCGCCCCGACGGTGCTCGTCTACGGGCACTACGACGTCCAGCCGCCCGACCCGCTCGACGAGTGGGAGCTCGCGCCGTTCGAGCCGCTCGTCCGCGACGGCCGGATGCTCGCCCGTGGGGCGGCGGACGACAAGGGCCAGGTCCACATGCACGTTCGGGCCGCCGAGGCGGTGCTCGCGACGCGCGGCCGGCTGCCGATCAACCTGCGGTACCTCTTCGAGGGCGAGGAGGAGTCCACCTCGACGAACCTCGACCGCTGGCTCGAGCAGAACAAGGCCCGCGTGGCCGCCGACTTCGCGGTCATCAGCGACACCGGCTTCTTCGAGGGCAACCTCCCGGCGATCACGCTCGGCCTGCGCGGGATCACGTACCTCCAGGTCGACGTGATCGGATCGTCGATCGATCTCCATTCGGGGATGTACGGCGGCACGGTCCAGAACCCGGCGAACGCGCTCGCGACGATCATCGCGGCGCTCAAGGACCCGGACGGCCGGATCCTCGTGCCGGGCTTCTACGACGATGTCGTCCCGCTCAGCGACGCCGACCGAGCGGCCTTCGCGGCCCTGCCGTTCGACGAGGAGGCGTACCGCGCCTCGCTCGGCGTGCCGGCGCTCGTCGGCGAGCCCGGCTACGCGGTGCTCGAGCGTCGCGGCGGACGCCCGACCCTCGACGTGAACGGCATCTGGGGCGGCTTCCAGGGCGAGGGCGCCAAGACGATCATCCCGGGGAGCGCCCACGCGAAGATCAGTTGCCGGCTCGTCGTGGACCAGGATCCCGACCGGACTTACGAGCTCGTCCGTGCACACATCCTGCGGGTCGCGCCGGCCGGGGTGCGAGTCGAGGTCCACGAGCTCGGTGGCGGGCAGCCCAGCCTCACGCCGATGGACCATCCCGCGACCCAGGCGGCGGCACGGGCGATCGAGGCGACGTTCGGCCAGGCGCCGCTGTTCATCCGCGAGGGTGGGTCGATCCCGGTGTGCGCGAGCTTCACGTCGATCCTCGGCCTGCAGGTCGTCCTGCTCGGCTTCACGAACCCCGACGACAAGGCCCACGCGCCGAACGAATCGATGGTCCTCGCGAACTACGAGACAGGCATCCGGACGATCGCCCGCTACTGGGAGGAGCTCGCGAATCTGCCCTCGAGCCCCGCTCGCTGACGGTACCTTCGGCGGCCCCCAAACAGGCCCCTAAGGGGGGTGACCGAACGCAACGCGGTGCTACGATGCCCGCACGTCACATCCCGGGAGGTTGATACCGCGTGAGCACCGAGGCCGCCCCAACGAAGGCCACCCCGAAGGGCGCCTGGCGCCTGGAAACCGCGCACGGAAGCATGAATCCGCGGTCGGCGCTCGACGTGCTCGTCGACCTCAACGACCACGTCACCTCCGGGCGGGTGGGGGAGTACCAGCCCGTTCCGCTTGGGTTCACGCCCCTCGACAAGACGATCGGCACCGGGCTGCGTGCCGGCGAGCTCCTCCTCATCGGCGGCGCGCAGGGCACCGGCAAGACGACGATGGCCCTCCAGATGGGCCGCAACGTCGCGTCCGGCGGCCAGGCGAACGTGCTGTACATCTGCTTCGAGCACGAGGAGCAATACCTCCTCAACCGGCTCATCGCGATGGAATCGGCGCTCGCACACCTCCCGCACAAGACCGGCGCGATCAAGATCCAGGACGTCCGCAAGGAGATCCTCGGGTCGTGGATGGCCGAGGGGACCGGAGGCCCCCAGCTCGCGAGCAACCCGCGCCTCCGGCCGTCGCTCGACCGGATCGCCCGCTACGGCCAGAACCTGTTCCTCATGCGCGGCACGCAGACGGCGAGCACCGTCGACAACATGCGCGAGCTCATCCAGAAGCACAAGGCGCTGTCCGGTGATCGCCGCCTGTTCGTCGTCGTCGACTACCTCCAGAAGGTGCCGGTGATCCCGGAGCCGCCGACCGAGACCGAGAAGGTCACGTTCGTCGTCAACGGCCTCAAGGACATCGCGCTCTCCGAAGAGGTGCCGATGGTCGCCATCGTCGCCGCCGACAAGGAGGGGCTCAAGGCGGCCCGCCTGCGCAACCACCACCTGCGCGGCAGCTCGGCGATCAACTACGAGGCGGACATCATCCTGATCCTCAACGAGAAGTACAACATCGTCGCGAAGGTGAACATCGAGTTCAACCCGTACCAGGCGCAGCGCTTCCGCGACTGGGTGATCGTGACGGTGGAGAAGAACCGCGGTGGCCAGGACAACGTCGACCTGGAGTTCGAGAAGCATTTCGAGTTCTCGTGCTTCGACCCGAACGGCCGGACGGTCCAGGAGAAGCTCATCGAGGAGC
>VBHW01000197.1 GCA_005881055.1 Chloroflexota bacterium | reverse complement strand
CCTGGCGCGGGATCTGGACGCACTCGTCGTGGAGATCGCCGCCCTTCGATCGAACGTCGTCGCCGGTCCACCGGCGCTCGCGCTCGTCGCGCTCGCGCTCGGGGTGACTGCCTGGCTCGCCGTGTCGGCGGCGATCTCCCTCGGCATCGGCTGGAGGCTCGTGCAGCACGTTCCGGAGGATGCGGCGCTGGGCATCCCCGGACGACAGCGGCGCGCTTACGACAGAGGGGTGACTGGCGGCTGACCGCCGGAAGCTCGGGGCCCGAGCGGGCGGCCGACCGGCGGCACACCGGGGCGGCCGACCGGCGGCGCACTGGGGGCGGCCGCCGGTCTGCCCGTCGACTCCTGTCCGAGGGACCATCGGACGGGCGCCGTTCCTCCGGCCAGCAGGCAGCCGGGTCGCCCGAAACGCTACGGCGAACGACCGCCGAGGTGAATACGTCGAATTGACGGTTTCCGCCGGTACCTCCGCCGAACGGCCCGCCGCACGGGCCGGAGCCGAGCACCGGCTGACAAGCGCCTCGATCGGGTTCATGCTGCGAGCCGTCGCTGCCGGACTGCGCGAGGGCGTCTATCGTTAGCCGGCGCGAAGGACGAGGGCCAGGTGGGGAGGGACGGCGTGACCGCGACGATCGAGCGACCATTCCCCCGGGCAGACGGGCCGGCCAAGGCGACCGGACAGGCCGACTACACGGGAGACCTCACCGCGCCTGGAATGGCGCACGGGCGGTTCCTCGTCGCCGGCCGGGCGCACGCGCGGATCCGCCGGCTCGACGTGACCGCGGCCCGGACGCGGCCGGGCGTGTTCGCCGTCATCACGGCCGCGGACGTGCCGGATCGGCTGTACGCGTCGTCCGGCTTCGTCGCCGACCGGCCGCTGTTCGCACGCAACGTCGTCCGCTACGAGGGCGAGGTCGTCGCCGCCGTGGCCGCGGCAACCCCCGAGGCAGCGGACGCGGCGCTCCGCGCGATCGAGATCGAGTACGAGGACCTACCGCTCGTCCTCGACGTGGAGCGCGCGCTCCAGCCGGGTTCGCCGCTCGTCCACGAGAACTGGGCGGGCTATGAGAAGGACGGAGAGATCGTCGCCGAGGGCAACATGGCCGCCCGCTCGACGATCGTGAAGGGCGACGCGACCGCGGCGCTGGGCGCTGCCGACGTCGTGGTCCGCGAGCGCTACGTCGCGGACATGATCCACCCGGTCCCGATCGAGCCCCACGCGATCCTTGCCGAGTGGAGCGGGGATCGCGTGACGATCCACTCGTCGAGCCAGGTGCCCTTCGCCGCCCGCACCATGGTGGCCGAGACGCTCGAGATCCCGCAGCACCGCGTGCGTGTGGTCGTGAGCCACCTCGGGGGCGGGTTCGGCGGCAAGTGCGACTTCCACTACGAGGCACACGTCGCGGCGCTCGCTCGCGCGGCCCGTCGGCCCGTCCGCGTCGTCTTCACCCGGCGCGAGGAGTTCACGATGCCGGACAAGGTCGGGCACGGCATGGTCGTCGACCTCGAGACCGGACTCTCCTCGGACGGCCGGATCGTGGCCCGGCGAGGGCGGATCCTCCTCGACTGCGGGGCGTACGCGGCGGACTCGCCGGTGCTCGGCCAGATCGCCTGCATGGAGGCGGTGGGCCCGTACCGGATCCCGCATGTCGACCTCGACGCCCGCCTCGTGTACACGAACCGCGTCCCGTCGGGGTCCGTCCGGGCACCGACAGGTCCCCAGACCTGCTGGGCCGTCGAGGGGCACACGGACGAGCTCGCGGCACGCGTCGGGCTCGATCCGGTCGAGTTCCGCCGGCGCAACCTCGTCACGGCCGGCGACGAGGGCCCGACCCGGCAGCTCTTCGAGCCGAACGGCGCCCTCCGGGCACTCGACGAAGCGGCCAGGCGCATTGGCTGGGGCAGCCCGCTCCCGGCGGGCGAGTCGATCGGGATCGCCGCCGGCTGGTGGTTCTCGATGCCGAGCGCGTCGGGAGCCTTCGTCCGGATCGACGCCGACGGTCGCGGCCGGATCGTCACTGGAGCCCAGGAGAACGGGACGGGCGCAGTCATGGCGCTGGCGATGCTCGCCGGCGACGAGCTCGGGATGGCGCCCGAGGACTTTGCGATCGTCTACCAGGACACCGACGCGGGGCCGTACGACACCGGCAGCGCGGGCAGCCAGACGACGTTCAACGCGGGCCGTGCCGTCGTCGAGGCCGCCCGCGAGGTCCGGACGAAGGTCATCGCGGCGGCCGCCGAGATGCTCGAGGCAGCGCACGCCGACCTCGAGCTGCGCGATGGGGCCATCTCGGTCGTCGGCAGCCCGGACCGCCGGGTAACGATCGGTGCGGTCGCGACACAGGTCCAGGACGACGGCGGGCTTCTGCTCGGCGCGGGCTCGGGGACGGCCCCCACGAAGCCGGAGCACGATGCCTCTGCATGCGTCGGACGTCTCGGCTTCGAGGCCTTCGCCTCGCCGACGTTCTTCTGCCAGGCCGCCCGCGTGAAGGTCGATCGCGCGACCGGGGTCGTGCGGGTCCTCGAGGTCGCCGCCGTCAACGACATCGGGCGGGTGCTCAACCCGCGGGGCGCGGCGGGCCAGATCACCGGTGGGGTCGTCCAGGCGATCGGCACGGCGCTCACCGAGGGCACCGTGTACGGAGCCGACGGGCGGCAGCGCAACGCGGCGCTCCTCGACTACAAGCTGCCGACGGCCGCCGACGCGCCGACGATCGATGTGGGCTTCATCGAGGCGCCCGCCGCCAACGGCGGCCCGTACGGCGCGAAGGGCGTTGGCGAGCCGCCGATCGTCCCGACGGCCGGCGCGATCGGGAATGCGATCGCCGCCGCCACGGGCGCCCGCGTCCGCCGCCTGCCCATGACGCCCGAGCGCGTCTGGCGGGCGATGCGCGAGGGGTCCGATGGGGCCGCCGACCCGGGCGGTCCGCTCGCGCCTGCCGCCGCGAGCGCCGGCGAGCCCGCATCCGGTGGGGCGGTCCCCGTCGGAGCGTCGGCCGGCAATCGACGATGAGCCACCGCTGGGCCGCGCCGACGGCCCTGGCCGATGCGCTCGGCGTCCTCGCGACCGATCCTGGCGCGCGGCCGGTCGCCGGAGGCACGGACCTCGTCGTCGGGTCGCGGCAGGGTCGCCGGCCGCTGCCCGACTCGATCGTCGCGATCGATCGCATCCCGGAGCTGGCGGGGCAGCGAGCCGATCCGGACGGGAGCCTCGTCCTCGGCGCGCTGACCTCGCATGCCTGGCTCGCATCGGCGGATGCCGTCGTCAGCAGCTGGACGGCACTCGCCGACGCCGCTGCGATCGTCGGGTCGCCGGCGACCCGCGGTACCGGCACGCTCGGCGGCAACATCATGAACGCGTCGCCGGCTGCGGAGACCGTGGGCCCGCTCATCGTGGCGGGGGCCGTCGCGACGCTCGTCTCATCGACGGCAAAGCGGCAACTGGCTGTCGCCGAGGTGGCGACCGGCCCGGGCCGGACGGCCGCGACGGCCGGCGAGCTGCTGCTGACCGAGGTGCGCGTCCCCGCGCCGCCCGAGGGATCGGGCAGTGCCTACGTCCGCCTCGAGTACCGGGCCGCGATGGAGATCGCCGTCGTGGGGGCAACCGCGTTCGTGGCGCTCGACGGGTCTGCGGGCGGTGACGGCTCGGCCGCCCGGGCCACGATCCGGGAGGCGCGCATCGCGCTGACCGCCGTTGCGCCGACGATCATCCGTGCGACGGCCGCGGAGGAGAGGCTCGCGGGCCGCTCGCCGGACGCGGCCGCGTTCGCGGCGGCCGGGCAGGCCGCGGCCGCAGCCGCGAGCCCGATCAGCGACGTTCGCGCGTCCGCTGAGTACCGCCGGGCGATGATCGAGGTCGTCGTCGCGCGTGCCCTCTCGGCGGCCGCTCGCCGGGCAGCCGGCGAGGACGTCCCGGTCCCGGCGTCACGCTGGGCGCACGGGCAGGAGGTCTGAGTGATGGCCGAGCCCCTGCAGCTGACTGTCGACCGCCAGGCATATGCGGTGGAGGTCGATCCCCACCGCACGCTCCTGCGCCTGCTCCGCGACGACCTGGGCATCACGGGCCCGAAGGAGGGCTGCGACGACTCCGAGTGCGGGGCGTGCATGGTCCTCGTCGACGACATGCCGGTGAACGCGTGTTCGTACCTCGCCCTGCAGGCAGACGGCCGGACCGTGACGACTGTCGAGGGGCTCGGGACGGCCGAGAGCCTCCATCCGCTCCAGCGCGCCTTCCTCGACGCCGGCGGAGTCCAATGCGGGTTCTGCACGCCGGGCATGCTCATCTCGGCCGCCGCGCTGCTCCGGAGCGACCCGGATCCGTCGGAGGAGGCGGTCCGCGACGCCCTCGCCGGCAACCTCTGCCGCTGCACCGGCTACCAGCCGATCTTCGCGGCCGTCCACAGAGCCGCGGCGGAGCTTCGCGGGGAGCCCGCGCCGACGGGCTGACGCGCTCCCGGCGAGGCGTTCCGGTCCAGGCGCCGGCCCGGACGCTGGCCTCAGAGTGGCTCGAGAACGATCATCGGGATGACGCGGCTCGTCTTCTTCGGGTAGTCCCGGAACTCAGGCCGCTCGGTCGCGTGCTGGTTCCACAGGCGCTCCCGCTCCGCGCCCTCGGTCACGGTTGCGCGGGCCTTGAACGTCTTGCCGCCGGCCTCGGCGGAGACGACCGGGTTCGCGACGAGATTGTGGAACCACGCGGGGTGGGTCGGCGCGCCGCTCTTCGATCCGGCGATGACGTAGCGATCCCCGTCGCGCGTATAGGTGACGATCGCGTTGCGCGGCCGTCCGGTGCGCGCGCCGGTGGTCGTCAGGAGCATGAGGGGCCGGCCGGCCATCGGTCCGGACGTCACGTGCCCGTCGTGCGCCCGCATGTCGTCGACGAGGCCCTTCGTCCACGGATCGAGATCGTTGCCTGCCATGACGGCCTCCATCGTTCCGGTCGGTCGTTGCTCAGGCAACTATCCCACGAAACGCCGAGAGGCGGGTGCGACTCATCGGCTGTCCAGGGCGACGCCCTGGATTTCGAAAGGAGTTAGCAGGAGTAGGTTCGAGCGGCCCATGGGAGCCGACCGATGGGCGGTCGGAACAGGGGGCGCCCGCATGCGGCTGATGCGCGACGGCGCTCCATGCGCCGCGAGAGGCCCGAATCCCGCCCGGCTGTATACACCAATCGAAAAGCTGTTGCTCGCGGCCGCCTCCGGGCCATGCAGCGGCCGAGCACCCCGG
>VBHW01000196.1 GCA_005881055.1 Chloroflexota bacterium | reverse complement strand
CGCGATCGCGTACGACGTGCCGATCAGGCGCGCACGTGCCGCGCCGTCAGGCTGGTCGAAGTAGAGCCTGACCGTGGCGACATCGAGTCCCACGAGCAACGGAGCAGCGACCGCCGACTCGAGCGAGATGAGCACGTCCATCGACCCGAAGCCGCTCGGCGTCAGCGCCCGGGTCAGGATCGGCAGCATGAGGAAGCCAACGGCCTTCCCCACGACCGACCCGAACGCGAAGACCGCGGAGGAGGTGGTGAATCGTGCGAATCCGGGCGCGGCCGCGACCACATCCGCCTCGAGCCCCTCGTGGAGCGCTTCGGTCACCGGATCGGCCGTTGGCCGGACCACGGCACGCGGATCGCCGTCGGCAGGGCGCGGGGCCGCGCGTCGTTCCCGATGAGGGCATGCCTCACGGCGCCGAGCGCCCCTCGGCCAGGGCGGCTCCTTCGGTCAGGGCGGTCTCGCGAACCGACTCCGCGGGATCTGCCGACCGGTCGTCCGCGGGCAGGTACTGCGGCACCTCGACGAGGAGCAGGAGCATGAGGAGGCCGAGGGTCGTGCGGTCCGAGAGGATGTCCCCGCCCACCGATGCCTCGAGAAGGAAGTAGATGAAGACGATCCGCGTCGCCCGCCATGCGCTTCCCCTGGGCAGGCGACGTGCGAGCGCGAGCACGACGAGCCCGCCGAAGATCACCAGCCCGACGGCTCCGTACTCCGCGGCGATCTGCATGAAAGCGTCGTGCGGATACTGCTCGGTGTAGCCGAGGAAGCGGTTGCTCAGCACCTCGTAGCCACCCGTCCCAGTGCCGAGCACCGGGTGCTCCTCGAAGAGCGTCGCGGCCACGCCGAACAGCGTCACGCGCGTCGCGGACGACGTGTCGCCGGTGACGGGATCTGTCGAGGAGGCGCCCAACCCGCTCTCGACGAAGTCGCCGAACACGACGAACCGGTCGATCGAGCGTGCCGGGAGGCCGCCTATGGCGGTCGACACGAGCACGACCGAGACGATGCCGGCAGCCGCGATGACGGCCGCCCGCCGCCAGCTCACGCTGCGCCATTCGGGCACGCCGAGCACGATTCCGGCCGCGGCCAGGACGAGGAGCACGAGGATCGGACCGCGTGATCCCGACGCGACGGCGACGAGGACAGCGCCGGGGATCATGAGGACCATGAGCAGTCGGACGAGGAACGATCGCTCATGGAGAACGAACGACACCCCGAGCAAGGGAACAAGCAGGACCACGAGCGCCTCGTTGATCGTGTTCATCCCGAGGACCACGAGCCGGTCCGTGCCGGACACCTGCGTCAGCCCCACGACCGCCGTCAGGACCCCCATCGCGATGAACGTCCACAGGAGGTGCCTGACGTGGCGGACGTCGGATCCGACACGCATCGCCGCCGGGACGATCGGGAGGAACACGAGCGCCCAGTAGGCGACGGCCCGATTGATCCCGAGTCCCTGATCGGGCGCGTACAGGACGGACCCCAGGACGAGCAGCGCCAGCCCGACCCAGAGGAGGAGCCCGGCCCGCGAGACGTTCCTCCGCCTCCCCTCGAGCGCGAGCGGCACGATCTGCATCGCGTTGACCACCGCCAGGATGACCGTGACGTCCACGGGAACATACGGAGACACCGCGGCCTTGTAGAACGGGATCAGGAGGTACGCGCCGAGCAGGAGACCCGGCTCGATCGCCGCGACGATGGCCATGGCGACTGCGAAAACAATGGCGATGCCGACGGTCGGCCCACCGATCGCCACCGAGATCGCGGCTCCCGATCCGAGCGATGCCGCGAGCAGCGTCAGCAGGCCCGGCGAGAGGCGGATTCCCAACCGTTCCGCGGAAATCATCTCGTTCGCCTCACCCGACCAGAGCCATGGATGGATGTCGGCCGCCAGATCGCGAGCCTGAGGTGCGCAGGCGGTCGTTCGATGTGGCGCGTCATCGTACCCAAGCAGCCGCCCGACAGCGAGGAGACCAGGGAACCGGGTCGCTCGGAGCCGATTCGCCGGGAACCCGCGTCACTCGCCTCGCGCATTGGCTCCGCGCCGGGCGGACCACCGCGCAATGCGGTAGCGCAGGCCATCGGCGATGCGACCCGCATCGGCGATCGCGTTCGCGCGCCGCGCCACATGCCAGTTGCGCTCGTGGGCGAGGAGGTAGATCGGGCTACGACCCTCCCCGACCGCATCCGCCAGTCCGTATCCGTTCGCCCACCGCTCCGGAGGGCGCGCGACATCGCTGACATAGACGTCACTGGCGTTCATCAGGACGTGGTCGTAGGCCTCGAATCGAATGCCGCAGGACGCGAGGAGCGCCGCCGACACGAGCTCGTGGTTGGCGAACCCGAGCCGGCGGTTCACCCAGTCGCCGTGCGACGCGACGGACGCGAGATCGCGGCTCCAGCGATCGCGGAAGGTCCGGCAGTTGCGCTCGAAGAGCCCCTCGACCTCGTCGCGCCGCTCGAGGATCATCGACCGATGTGTCAGGCCGAGTCGCTTTGCCATCGTCGCGCCCTCCTCGAAGTGATAGCCGACCTCGAACTCCGCGCCCAGGAGCGCCGGGATCAGCCTGCGGTGCGCCTCGACGGTGGATAGCCTGAAATAGAACGTCGACCGGACACCGAGGGATCGTTCGATCGACCAGAAGCCTTCGTTGCCGGCAACGTCGGAGATATCGACATCATGGCGAAGAGCCAGGACCCGCCGATCCGTCAAGGTGCCCGCCTGGAGCCGCTCGTGGAGCTCGCGCAGCGGGACGATCTCATACCCCTCGTCGCGCGCCGCGGTCAGCAGGGCGGCGTAGTCGGCCATCCTGTCCCGGCCGCCGTAGCGGGCTCGCGCGCGCAGCAGGGCCGCGCGAGCCGACTGGCCGACCGTCATCGAGCTCGGCCCACGCGACGTGGTCTGACGCGATCCGGCCTCCACCCAGGCAATGCCCCGGCGAGCGCATGAGCGTCCTCGTCCACGTTCCGCCCGGCTT
>VBHW01000195.1 GCA_005881055.1 Chloroflexota bacterium | reverse complement strand
AGGAGATGCCCGGCGCACCCGACGACCGCGAGGATGGCGACCAGGTCCACATCCTGCCGCTCGATGGCGGCGAGGCGCGCCGGTTGACCGACCTGCCACGCGGCGTTACCGGCTTCGCCTGGTCGCCCGACGGCCGGACGATCGCCGCGCTGTCCGCGTCGCGCGGCGACACGCGGGAGGCGGATGCCCGACGAAGGGGGATGCCGGTCAAACGTCCCGCACCGGACGCGCCGCCGGAATCCGACTACCGCTACCTGGATCGGCTCAGCTACATGCTGAACGGCTCCGGGTTCATCGAGGGCCGCGAGCCGGACATCTGGCTCGTCGAGGTCGAGTCGGGCGCGGCCCGACGACTCACCCGCGGCGGCACGCCTGTCACCGGGCCGGCATGGTCGCCCGACGGCACGAGGATCGCGTTCGCGACCGATCGCCGGCCCGATCGCGACCGCCAGTGGCACTCGCAGGTGTACGTCGTGGACGTCGGCACCGGCCGGGAGACGCGCATCACCGACACGGGCAACTCGTGGTTCTCCGAGCCGGCCTGGCTGCCGGACGGGCGCTCGCTGGCGGCGCTCGGCCATCGGTTCCCGGCCGCCGCGGGTTCCCGGAACGACATCTGGCTGTTCGCCGCGGACGGGTCGGAGTCGGGGCCCGGCGCCGGGCGGAACTTGTCGGGCGAGCACGACCTCATGCCCGGGGCCTCGATGACGAGCGACATCACGCCGCACGAGGACCCCCATCTCGCCGTCACGGGCGACGGCCGATGGATCACGTTCACGGCGCCGTACGGCGGCTCATACGAGCTTTGGCGGATCGCGACCGACGACGGGTCCCTCGTCCGGCTGACCGAGGATCGCCACTACATCTCGGCATTCGACCAGGTTGGGCTGAGCGGCGGTGCGTCCGAGGCGACCGGTGGCGGACGCCGGCGTGGCAAGGCAGCCCGTGGGGGTCGTGCGGGCGGGCCAAGCCGCATCGCGTACGTGCGCTCGGCCGGGGACGCCCTCCCAGACGTCTGGTCGCTCGACGTCCCGGCGGGAGACGCAGGAGCGAGCCCGTCGACGCCGAAACGGCTCACCGATCTCAACGCGGACGCACTCGCCGACGTCGAGCTCGTCCGGCCGGTCGAGCGCTGGGTGACCGTCGATGGGCTGTCGGTGCAGGGCTGGTACGTCGGGCCGGCATCGCCCGCCGGCAGCGACGGTTCCGATCGGAAGGAGCGGCGCGGGTCGCGCCGCCCGGCCGCGCCACGCAGGACGCCGCTCGTCACCGAGATCCACGGCGGCCCCCACACGCTCTACGGGTGGTCGCCGGTGTGGGAGTTCCAGGTCCTCGCAGGCGCCGGCATCGGCGTCTGGTACTCCAACCCGCGCGGGTCGGAAGGGTACGGCCAGGCCTTCAACGCGGCGAACTTCCGCGACTGGGGCCCCGGTCCGACACGCGACGTCCTGGCGGGGATTGAGGCGCTCGTCGAGGAGGGCTACGCCGACCCGGCGCGCCTCGGCGTGACCGGTGGCTCGTACGGGGGCTACCTGACGAACTGGATCGTCGGCCACGATCGGCGCTTCGCGGCCGCGATGACGTGCCGGAGCGTCGTCGACCTGACGTCCCAGTTCCTCTCGGGCGACATCGCGGGTCCGGCGTTCGGGCAGCTCGAGTTCGGGGTCACCCCGTGGGAGGACCCGGCCTTCTACCGCGATCACTCGCCGCTCACCTACG